>CAIPEB010000128.1 GCA_903863885.1 uncultured Planctomycetaceae bacterium
CTTCCGAACCCGTAGTGAATTCTACGACTAGCGGCGCGGTAGCCCTCTCCGGGCCTTCGGCCCGACTCTCCCGGAGGGAGAGTGAAGCATGAATCACGACGGTGCAACCACTTCTAAACCGTACGACTCTCCCCAACGGGTGAGTGAATGATGAAACACCTTCTGAGCTTCTGTGGTAACGCAGGTCTTTCGTTACCCAAGAAATGGAAACATCTCGCGACGCTTTCGGCATCGCGAGATGTTCTTCTATCAACCTCGAAGACGGAACAAAACCAGGTCCTCAAGTTACTTGCCGGGAGTTGCCGGAGCGGCCGGAGCAGCGGGCGTCGCCGATGCGGGGGCTCCTGCACCGGCCGGGCCCTTCTTCATCTGGCCCGGAATCACGATGTCGCTCGGGTTCGAGGACGTCTTCCAGTTCGGATCGGCCTTGGGCGCCTCTTCCTTGTTGCAGGCCGTGCTAAAACCGGCGAGCGCCAACAGAACCGAGGCGAGAAGGAACTTACGCATAACCGAATTCCTTTACGTGAGATGTGAAACAGTAGTTTTCAACCCCTGACCATCAGACAGATCACAGCACGTCGTTCCCGATCTGCTGCCGGTCCTTGATGCCGTTGAGCGCACACCAGATCTGGTAGGTGACGGTCGTGCTGATATTGTGCACGGAACCGTCGGCCAGAACGGCCATCTCGATGCCGGGGTGAATGCTGCCGGTGGCCGGCCATTCGCTGTTGAGCCCCCAAGCGCAGATGTACTCGGGCATGTAGCTGTGCGGAGACGCCCGGAACCAGGCCCCGCCCTGTGTGCCGCTGTCGTCGGGCTTGCTGAAGTAACCGGTCTCGCAGCACATGCCGCCCATGCCGGTGAACACGAAAGCGGAACGGAAAACCGCTTCGCCGGCGCCCTGGCGTTTTACGCCCACGCCGTTCTTCATCCAGGGATCCGACAGCGGCTTGTAGCCGGTCGAATTGCTCTCGGCGACGACGATCGTATTCGACGTGCCGTCGGTGATCTTCGCCATGTTGGTGCACTGGCCACCGGAGAATACTCCCTGGTAGTCTGCGCCAGCCACGAGGTTGCCTCCCGGCGCCACGGCATCCCGCCACCAGTGCCATCCGCCGTTGGCGACGTAGTGCGTCACGGCGATGTTGTGGGTCTGCGTGGGATCACGGCCGTACTCGCCGTCCGACGGGCAGAGGTACACGGGCACCGGCGTTGAGACAATCGCCTGTCCCCAAGCCCGCAGCCGGAAATCGACACTGTCATACAGCGGTTGCTGTTCCATGAACGGCAGGATCGCCGTGCACCACGTGTGCCAGTACGCCCGTTGCGGGCTCGTTCCCGGAATGCCGTAGATGGCATCCGGCGGAAACGTCTTGTACGTGTCGTGGTAGTTCTGCATGGCAAGACCGATCTGCTTCATGTTGTTGCTGCAGCTCATGCGCCGAGCGGCTTCGCGCGCGGCTTGCACAGCAGGAAGAAGCAACGCCACCAAGATGCCGATGATGGCGATGACGACGAGGAGTTCCACCAGCGTGAACCCCGACTTTCCAAACCTTCTCTTCGACACGCGACCTCCTTCCGCGCAACTCCACTGCAAAGTGACGATTCTCACCGTGGAGCCAGCGCATTTGACAGAAAGTAAAAGAACGCAACAGCCAGACTTCGCCAGTGCCAGAGGACCGACGCATTAAGGACGGCGCATTCGTGCCGATGAAGCCAAACGGTCATGCGGCGCACAATCGGAACAGGTCCGTCCGCCGCAGGAACATCTTGTCAGACGCGGCACATGAAATACCACGGGCGTGAAGCTTGGCTCTTCAACAGGGCGCCAAGCTAGACCACTCAGTTTGAAAAGACAATGCGGACCTGTCGGCCGGCAAGACGTGGCTTCATTGCCTCTCAGCCGAGGCGGTGCTGCGGCAGCGAAATGACAGTCCGAAGGCATTGGTCGCCGGAAATCACAGGAAAACCCGTCTAGTTTCAGTTGTTTAGACTGCGATTCACGGGCTGGCGAGAGCGTTCAACGAGCGGCTTCTACTGCCCAAGAAATAGAAACATCTCGCGACCCCAGCGGAATCGCGAGATGTTTTTTTGGACTAACTGTAAAGACGGTACCAAGCCCGTCCTCGAGTTATTTGCCCGGAGTTGCCGGAGCAGCAGGCGTTGCAGGCGCTGCGGCCCCAGGACCGCCCGGGCCCTTCTTCATCTGGCCTGGAATCACGATGTCGCTCGGATTCGAGGACGTCTTCCAGTTCGGATCGGCCTTGGGCGCCTCTTCCTTGTTGCAGGCCGTGGTAAAACCGGCGAGCGCCAGCAGGACAGAGGCGATCAGGAACTTACGCATTACCGAATTCCTTTCCGTTGGATGTGAAACAGAAGTTGTCATGCCACAACGATCTGACAGATCACAGCACGTCGCCCGGGATCTGCTGCTTGTCCTTGATGCCGTTCAGAGCGCACCAGATCTGGTACGTGACGGTCGTGCTGATGTTGTGCACTGAACCATCGGCATTAACAACCATCTCGATGCCGGGGTGAATGCTGCCGGTGGCCGGCCATTCGCTGTTGAGCCCCCAGGCGTTGATGTACTCCGGCATATAGCTGTGCGGAGAAGCACGGAACCAGCTCCACGCCGGCATGACGCCGCTGTCGTCGGGCTTGTTGAAGTAACCGGTCTCGCAGCACATGCCGCCCATGCCGGTGAACACAAAGGCCGAATGGAAGACCGCTTCGCCGCCAGTCATGCGCTTCACACCGACGCCGTTCCTCATCCAGGGATCCGACAGCGGCTTGTAGCCGGTCGAATTGCCTTCGGCGACGACAATCGTGTTCGACGTGCCATCGGTGATCTTCGCCATGTTGGTGCACTGGCCACCGGAGAACACGCCCTGATAGTCGGCGCCAGCCACGAGATTGCCATTCGGAACCGCGGCATCCCGCCACCAGTGCCATCCACCGTTCGCGACGTAGTGCGTCACGGCGATGTTATGCGTCTGGGCCGGATCACGGCCGTAGCCGTCATCCGACGGGCACAGGAAGTTCGCCACCGGAGTGGAAACAATCTTCTGTCCCCAGGCTCGCAGCTTGAAATCGACACTGTCGTACAGAGGCATCTGTTCCATGAAGGGCAGAATCGCCGTGCACCACGTGTGCCAGTACGCCCGCTGCGGAGTTGTCGTCGGGATGCCGTAGATGGCGTCCGGCGGGAACGTCTTGTACGTGTCGTGGTAGTTCTGCATGGCAAGACCGATCTGCTTCATGTTGTTGCTGCAGCTCATGCGCCGAGCGGCTTCGCGCGCGGCCTGCACTGCAGGAAGAAGCAATGCCACCAAGATGCCGATGATGGCGATGACGACGAGGAGTTCCACCAACGTGAACCCCGACTTTCCAAACCTTCTCTTCGACATACTACCTCCTTCCGCGCTGCTCCACTCAAACACGACGATTGTCGCTGCGGAGCCGACGCAACTAATAGAAAAGAAAAGAACGAGACAGCCAGAATCTGCCAGTGCCAGAGGACCGACGCACAATCGACGACGTATTCATGCCAACGAAGCTCAACGGTCAAGCGGTACCAGAAATGAATTGGCCCATGCGCCGCTGGAACATCTTGTCAGACGCAGCACATGAATTTCCTCAGGCGTAGAACCTGACTCTCTCCCAGTGCGGTAAGCTAGCCCACTCCGTACGAAAAAACAATATTGATGGACGCATAATGACTTCGGACGACGAAAGGCACCCCCTCTTCAGGAGTACGCCCTGCCTGAGCGACCGGCAACGACTCGTTTTACCGAAGGGCTGCACAGTAAGTCGCAAATCAGCTTTCGTCCCGCCGACCGGAGGCTCCCTGCGATCAACCATTCCGATTAACGGGGAAGTCAAAGACCGAGCTCGCCTGCCTCGACGTCCGCTTCGCGACCTCGGACTGACGATCATCAACACGGATCGTGCGGAGTTTTTTCACAGCGCGCAATAATCCACGTGCAGCCTATCATCGGCAAGGTAACAGCCAAATGCGAACCGTTTAGCCGTATTTCTTGTCTGCCGGCCGCCGGGGCGACTGCCGAGTCCGAATTCCCTGCAATCTTCGCAGGTGCTGTTCTGGTCAGGATGCACGTTCTGAATGGTCATCCGGGGCTTTTCGGCTGACTCGTTGACGCGTTAGGATTTCCCGTCATGGCGTGATTCTGATCCCCACCCATTCACTTCATCGGCTATTGCATAAGGTCGCGACATGAATCTTGAGACCAGCGAGAACCGTAAAGCCAGTCCATCCGGAGCAGAATCTGCGACGTGTGTTGCGGCAGGACTGCGGCTTCCCCTCATTTACTTTCTGTTGCTCGCCGTTGTGGCCGGGGCATCTTTCTGGGAATCTACAAGACCGCGTTCCCGATTTACGAAGTCCCGGCGGCGCTCCTGAAGAGCTTCCCGTCCGTCGAGGAAGCCCAGAAGCGCGATGAGACATTCCGCTTCGCAACTACGCTCCATATCACAGCGGGCATGGCGATCCTTGGCGGGTTGCTTGCCGCATTGCTTGGAATGGGTGAAGCGTGGGCCAGCCAGCCGAACCGGGGCGCTTTCATCCGAGCCGGCATCGGTGTTGTGATTGCGGCTCTTGCGGGCCTCTCCGGAGGACTCGCCGGCGCCTTGTTCGCCATTCCGCTCGAACCGCTCAACGCGAGCTATCCGATGGCCAGGACCATTCTGGTACACGGCGTGATGCTGGGGCTGATGAGTGCCGGAGTCGGACTCGCCGTGGGATGGGTTGCCGGGTCCGGCCGCATGGCAGGTTTGTCCGCAGGGACCAGTTTCGCGTCCGGAGTTCTGGCCGCGCTTCTCTTTCCGCTCTTCGGAGCCTTCGTAGTGCCTCAATTGCAGGTCGACGCAATCGTGCCCGACGGGTCGCGAGGCGTCTTCGGCTGCGTCGGCAGCGAGGGCGTATGGGGAATGATCCTCTGGATCGCTTTCGCCAGCATCATCCTTGGACTGATGCTCCCGCTGATGAACCGCGCGCCCAAGAAGTCAGGACCTTAGAAGCGAACGGTCAGGCCGACTTCACCGCCTTGGGCCCAGAAATCGCTTCCATTGAAGTTGATGGAAGGAGAGCCGGCGGCGGCGGCCTGGTTGTATCCGGCAGACGTGGGAACGATGGCCGGATTGATGGTCGGGTCCACGACGTCCCCGGGGCGGACGACATTGCTCCAGTACAAGAATGTGTAACCGATGTGAATCTGGATGTTCTGCGACAGGTTATAGCCGATGTCGATCCGCCCCTCGGGCACCATCGCGAACTCGTTTTCGAAGTACCTTCCCATATTGCTCGCTTGCGCATAGACTCCGCCGGCGGCTGAAGCGAGAGTCGAGTCGCTGCGTGCGAGCGTGCTTGCCCCTTCGACGATGACCAGTTCCTGCGAGACGCCGACGGCCACTTTGCCGAGCAGCGTAACCATGAACGGACCGACTTCCCAAAGCAGCCTGGCGCCAAGCTGCGGCCCGTAGAATCGATTGTGAGCATGGAATCGGTCAGTGATTTGAATGCGGTCCGATGGATCAACCGATGTCCCGAGGAACGTGGCGCCGCCACCCTGTTCGAGGTTCCAGATGGTCGAGTCGATACTCAGATCTTCGTCGACTCCCACACTGCGGAATCCGATCAGACCGTGGGCAGCCGTGCCGATAAAGCCGTAGGCGGCCACGGCAAGGTTGGCTTCCCAGCCCCATATACCGATCGAGTTCTGGGCATCGATGACGCCTGTCATGCCGAGTGAACCCGATACGGGAAAAAAGCCCGGCGTCCCCGTATTTGCATCGAAAAACGGTTCGCCGAGGAAGACCTGCCCGTTTTCACCACCATCCCCGTGATAGGAAGTTGACCTCTCCCCCAGCTTGAAGAATCCTGCTTCGATCGCCATCGGCATCGCTGAACTGAACCACCATCCGCCTTCGATGCGCATCCCGGACGTCATCGGATAGTCGAGCGGTTGACCGCCGAACAACGTCTCGGTGTTCAACAGGCCCGGCAGTTCCGGAAGCGGATCAGCTTCCGGACCCGTCGTGAGCAACTGCACCGGCATCGGACTGTCCTTGGGCAGCCAGAGCAGATACTCGGTGTTCACCCA
>CAIPEB010000129.1 GCA_903863885.1 uncultured Planctomycetaceae bacterium
CGGCTGGATCACCTCCTTTCTAAGGATGATTAACGTGTGTGTGGCGACACCACACGTTCCAAGTGGACACAGTCTTTGGCCGTCGAAAGGTCCGCTGGGTTTTCCCAGCAACTACTGAATTGTTAAGTAAGCCCGTCCAAGCCTAGCCGACTTGGACGGGTTTTTTTTTGCGCTCGGCTGTTCCGACGCAAAGTCATCGAGCAGACGCCGCTCCGTTTGGGTCGTGAGTCTCCATGTACGCAGATTCGGCGGAATTCCATTTCGCACGGCAGCCGCGCAGCCGAATTGGTGCATGCTTGACGCGAGTGTTGGGTTCTCGTAGCCTGAACTAATCGTTGGTCGACTTGGTTCGGGCTCGCGGAGCGTTTATGAGCAATCAGATCGTTGGCCGTCCCATGGAAATCCTTCTGGTGGAGGATGGCCTGATGGATGCTCGAGTTACGATCGAGGCTCTTCGCAGCGGCGGAATTCAGCATCGTCTGACATTGATCCGCGATGGTGAGGAAGCGCTTTCGTTCCTCCATCAGATAGGGCGATTCGCGCGAGCTCCCCGGCCCGATTTGATCTTGCTGGATCTGATGCTGCCGAAAAAAAGTGGTGTCGAGGTGCTCACGCAGTTGCGAGGAGATGCCAATCTCCGCAGCATTCCGGTCGTCGTGCTGACTGCGTCGGATGCCGAGGAAGATAAAACTCGGTGCGAGGAACTTCAGGTCGACAGCTATATTCCAAAGCCGGTTAACCTGGAAAAATTTCTCGAAGTTGTCCGGCAGTTGAAGCGGTTCTGGCTGGACGATGTTATTCTGCCGGCCCCGCTGCCCTGAGTGGGCGAATTCAGCCTTTGACGACTCCGATCGGCCGCAATCTCGCTACCTTTCTTGCCAGATTTGCCTGGTGCACTACATCGACCACCAGGTCAACGTCTTTGTACGCGTCCGGCTGCTCTTCGGCCAAGCCCCGCCAGCTTCTCGCGCGCGCGATGACACCGCGTTGCGCAAGTTCCTGGTCGATGCGGCGCCCCTGAGCCTGTTTGGCAGCGGCTGTGCGGCTCAGCATGCGTCCAGCGCCGTGGCAGGCGGTTCCAAATGACCGTTCCATGCTCCCCGGCATTCCAGCTAATACCCAACTGGCTCGTCCCATGTCGCCCGGAATCAGTACCGGCTGTCCGATTTTCTGATAAAGGGACGGAATTTCCGGGTGGCCGGCCGGAAATGCCCTGGTTGCGCCCTTGCGGTGGACCCACAATCGACGCTGCTGGCCGTCCACTTCGTGCCATTCGGGCTTGGCGATGTTGTGTGCCACATCGTAAATCAGGTTCATCTGCAACTGCTGCCAGGTGCGTCCCAGTACGGTGGCGAAAGCATCCCGGGCCTGAGCCATCAGCAGTTGGCGGTTTGCCCACGCGTAATTCGCGGCGGCGGCCATGGCACCCAGGTAATGTCGGCCCTCATGGCTATTGATGGGAGCGCAGACGAGCTGGCGGTCGGGAAGCTCAATGCCGTATTTTTCCGGCGCGCGACGCAGTTGTTTCAGCGCGTCGTCGCAAACCTGGTAGCCCAGTCCGCGCGAACCGGAGTGGATCATCACACACACCATGTCCTTCTCCAGCGACATGGTTCGGGCCGCAGCTTCGTCGAAAACCGCATCCACGACCTGGACCTCCAGGAAGTGGTTGCCGGAGCCCAGCGTGCCGCATTGATCGGCGCCCCGCTCCAGGGCCCGCTCGCTCACGCAATCCGGCTCGGCTGCGTCGAGGCAACCCCCGGCCTCGGTGTGTTCCAGGTCAGATTCGGTGACCAGGCCGCGGTCCATCAGGAAACGCGGGCCGGTCGCCATCAACCGCCGGAGTTCCTTGCGGTTGAACCGGTATTGGCCGCCCCGCCCGACGCCGGCCGGCACCTGCCGGAACAGTTCGTCCACGATGGCCTTGAGGTGCGGTTTCAGTTCGCCGAGCGACAGGTTGGTGCGGATCAGTCTGACGCCGCAATTGATGTCGTACCCGACTCCTCCCGGCGAGATGACTCCTCCCTGATCCGGATCGGTTGCACAAACACCGCCAATACAGAATCCGTATCCCCAGTGAATGTCGGGCATTGCCAGACTGGCATACTGAATTCCCGGCAGGTAGGCCACGTTGGCGACTTGCTCGGGAGAATGATCGTTCCGGATCGCGTCGATCAGTTGCTCGCTCGCAAAGATCAGCCCGTCAACTCGCATTCCCGGCTTGTAACTGCGGGGAATCCGCCAGCAACATTCGTCGACGCGCTCAAGCGGACCATGAAACCCTTCCTGTGGCATGACGTCGTCCTCGGCTCGGAGCGGCGGCAATCGTGAGCCGCCACCGTCAGGTCGTTCAAATATCCAGAATGAATTCCGCGAGCCACCCGTCCCCTTCAGGCCGAACGGCCAGTTCGTGGTACGTGACTGCCTTGACTTCATTGCCTTCGCCGTGGCGGTCCGGATCGAACGCCTCGCCAATCGCAGTTGCTTCGAGAACTGCCGCGGCAAGTTCTGGCTCCCCGGGCAGCGGCTCCCCGATTTGTGTTCCGCCGGGCCGGGGGGCAGGCAGTCGCACCGTGAAATGCGAGAAGGTCAGGCGTTGAGTCTCGAACACGAACAACAGTTCCCTCAGCCAATCGAGGAGCAGGTAGTCGGTGCCTTCGGCGGACAGCCGAAATGCTAATTCCTTGACCGGTCGCACCTCCGCGAGGTTCGGGGTAATTGCCGAAAACATGGCGACGGCGGCCTCTTCGAACAGCGCAGGGAGGCTGTGTGCGCGGACGCGGATTCCGATATCGGCCGTGTGTTCAAATGTTTCGTGCATGATCCGGATTCTTTACCCCGGATCATGCGAGGTCAAGCGCGAGATGCGCGGCGCCCGCATCCCGCCACTGGAAGGATCTCCGGCAGGCGGCTATAAAAGTGGTCTTGCGAGTTGGAGGAGGCGGTTTTTCGACTGGATTTCCCGTGCATTCCGGTTCGCGCCGGATCACGTGTCATCGCACGCTATCAGGAGAGTTACGAACATGGCGAAGAAGACGATTGCGGACGTGGATGTTTCCGGAAAAACCGTACTCATGCGAGTCGATTTCAACGTGCCGCTGGACGATCAGCGGCGGATCACGGATGACCGGCGCATTCGTGAAGCCCTGCCGTCGATCCGGTCGGTACTGGATCGCGGCGGACGCCTGATCCTGATGAGCCACCTCGGCCGTCCCAAGGGCGGCGGTGACGCGGGCGATGTGAAGTACAGCATGCGGCCCGCAGCGGTGCGGTTGGCCGAACTGCTGGGCAAGCCGGTCGAGTTTGCCGCCGATACGGTCGGTGACGATGCAAAGGCCAAGGCGGCCGCATTGCCGCAGCAGGGTGTGCTGGTGCTCGAAAACCTGCGTTTCAACAACGGCGAGAAAAAAGGCGATCCGAAATTTGCGCAGGTGCTTGCGGATATGGCGGACATTTACTGCAACGATGCTTTCGGAACGTGCCACCGCGATGACGCGTCGATGGTTGCCGTGCCGCAGGCGATGGGTGCCAAGCCGAAAGTCGTTGGTTTCCTGGTGGCCAAGGAAATCAAGTACCTCAATGATGCGGTTTCGCAACCCAAACGCCCGTTTGTCGCGATTCTGGGCGGGGCCAAGGTCTCCGACAAGATTACCGTGATCGAAAACCTGCTTAACATCTGCGATCAGGTTCTGATCGGCGGTGCGATGGCGTACACGTTCTCCTTGGCGCAAGGGGGGAAAGTCGGCGGCAGTCTGGTCGAACCGGATAAGATTGAACTGGCCAAGGAACTGCTTGCCAAAGGCGGACAGAAGCTGGTGCTCCCCAAAGACACGCATTGCGGCGATGCGTTCTCGGCGGATTGCCGCAAAGTGACGGTTCCTTCCGGACAGATTC
Organism: uncultured Planctomycetaceae bacterium; assembly: GCA_903863885.1. Classification (GTDB taxonomy): domain Bacteria; phylum Planctomycetota; class Planctomycetia; order Pirellulales; family Pirellulaceae; genus CAIPEB01. Next base: position 3,895 of record CAIPEB010000129.1, read on the forward strand.
CCGACGGATTCCAGGGGCTGGACATCGGGCCCGAAACGGCGAAGGAATATGCGGCGATCGTCAGCAAAGCCAAGACGGTTGTCTGGAACGGTCCGATGGGGGTCTTCGAGATGCCGCCGTTCGACGAGGGCACGAAGGCAGTGGCGGCGGCGATCGCGGCCAGTGAATCGGTGAGCATCATCGGCGGTGGCGACAGCGCCGCTGCCGTTCAGCAACTCGGCTATGCAGACAAAGTGTCCCACGTCAGCACGGGCGGTGGAGCAAGTCTGGAGATGCTCGAGGGCAAGAAGTTCAACTCGGTCGCCTTGCTCGACGAGGCGTAGGCCGCATAGCGCCGCGGCAGAAATTTGAGGCACGGCTCTCTCGGCAGTACCGGGAGGGCCGCACTTCCCGTTCGTTTTCCCAGACCATGCGAGGCGGGTTCCATGCCGAAGATTCTGATGCCCATCGGTGATGCGACCGAAGCCCTGGATACGTTCTACCCGTTCTTTCGTCTGCCCGAAGACGGATTCGAGGTTGTCGTCGCCGGACCGGAAGCACGGCTTTATCATTCGGTGCTGCACGAAATACCCCCGGACAGCATTGTCCCCTGGGATATCACGCAGGAACGCCCCGGGTACTTTATTCGGGCAACCACAGCGTTTCGCGATGTGCGGCCCGATGAATACGCGGGGATGTTCATTTCCGGAGGCCGCGCACCCGAATACCTGCGGTACGACGCGAATCTGCTGCGTGCGACCCGCGAGATCTTTCTCGCCGGCAAACCGGTGGCCTGCGTGTGTCACGGAATTGAGATCCTCACCGCTGCCGATTGCCTTGCCGGAAAGACGGTCACGACCGTTGCCAAGTGCGCAATGGACGCGCGGCAGGGAGGTGCGGTTTATGTGGACCGCGAGGTCGTCGTCGATGGGAACCTCGTGACGGCCAGGACGTGGCACGACAACACGGCTTTGATGCGAGCTTTCCTGGCAATGCTGAAGGCCGCGTAATCCGCCTGCGCGTTTCTGCAACGCGACCGAGGGCAACCGACTCAAATGCAGCAAGACATCGGCAGAGCGATTCAGCAACTCTCGGATAGCGACGCGGCGAACCGGCGCCGGGCGGCTGAGACGTTGCTCGCAATGGGCTCAGAAGCACAGTCTGCCGCCGCCGCGCTGGTGCGGGCGACAGCCGATGCGGACGAAATCGTGCGGGAAGCGGTCGTCGGCACGCTCGAATCCCTGGGGGCGCCCGCGGCACAGGACATCGCCGAATTGACGAATCTGCTCACTTCCGAATCGACCGATACGGCGTACTGGGCAGCGACCCTTCTCGGGCGGGCCGGGATCGCTGCCTCGTCGTCGGTCGAGGTGCTGGCCCGCGTGCTCACGGCATCTTCGGCACCGGAGCTGCGCCAGCGGGTTGCGTGGGCGCTCGGATTGATCAAGGATCCGCAACCGGAGGCTGTCAGGGCGCTGGAGGAAGCCTCCGCCAGCGGAGACAGTCGTCTCGCTCGCATCTCGCGGCAATCGCTCGAGCAACTCCGCACGGGCTTCTGAAGCAATCCGCCAAGAGGGGTTGGCCGAAACCAGCACGGCGGCGGTGCGGCCGCAGGAACATGCGGGAACAAAAAAACGCGGGATGGCTCGAAGTCCATCCCGCGTCTGTGATTATCTCATTCGGAGTGCCTGCGGACACCGTTGCTGTCCGCGTGGCTGGCTCAGAAGTTCGCGTTCGCACCCGTGTCGAGGTTCCCAACCATGTGGAAGTGGTTGTGGTCGATGTAGAGAACTTCCACCGTGTCCTCATCCGTCAATGTGTGAGGTACCGGCCAGCCGACGTAGGTGATTTCCGTGAAGTAGAGCGTGCACTTGTAGTGAGCATGGTGCAACTGAGCCGGCCCGATCGTGGGAACGAATCGAGGCGGATCGACGTAGTCGGCGATCTTCTCCTTGACGATGCGGACGTTGTTACGCTGTTTCTCAAACAGGAAGGGCACGCCGCCTTCGACCGGACGTGCTTTCTCCAGCGCCTGCATCACTTCGTCATCGCTGGGCGGGTCGAGAGCCACTTCAGGCCCACCAGGCGTCAGCGGGCCGAGGATCGGAACTCGCTCGTAACGCTCGTGATTCCAGAATTGGTCTTCCTCGTCATCCTGGAAGTAGGGACTTACGGGAATCGGAATCCCGAAGATGCCGAGGCTGGGGCCCTGCCCGATGCCTGGTACGCATCCCACGCTGCCGAGAGTCGCTACCGCCAGCAGGACCGAAGTGCTGAAGGCTGTGAACTTGTGAGTCATGGTCGCTTCCTGTTCAAGGAACTTGCGAACGTCTCCGTGCCCGGCTCGGAGCGGCTGCCGTTTCTCTGGGCGAGCCGACGTTCTCGTCAAGCTATTTATCGTGTTAATCTGGGCGGAACTTGCGGCTTTTTCAGGAAATGCTGAAAATTGCAGTCGTGCGTGATTTGCGGCTCAGGATGCCGTTTCATGATCGGCATTTTCGCCCCAAGAAATGAACAGGCCTCTGCCAGATGGATCCGGCAGAGGCCCGTTTCTTCGGTCAGGTGCGAGCCAGCATTGCTTTAATGGCTCTTGAAGTCCAGCATCCACCAGCCGTCATCCCATTCCAGGGTGACTTTACGCCATCCAAGCGGGACCTGGGGGTAGGGGTAGAATGGACCAATGTAGGGCCAAGCTTGGGCGGAGTACTGCCGCGGATACGTGACAGCACCGTAATTCGGGTAAGGAGCGTAGCTGGGCCACGCGTAGCCGGGGAGCGATGGGTTGTCATACATGCCAGCGCCCATTCCGGCTCCGGCTGCTCCCATCGGCATCGGGCCACCCGCCATACCGCCCGGCGGGCACGTCGCACAGGCGCCCGGAGCCTGATAGTTCACCGGACGCGACTGGGCGAATGCTCGGGGCATCTGAGGCTGGCCAGCGGCCACCGGAGGAGCTGTCGGGGTCAACAGGCCCGGGACCTGCGGGTTCGTGACAGGTGCCGGCTGCTGGAGAGCAGTCATCGCAAGCGAACCGTTTCCCGCCAGTTTCAGGTCGTTAACCACGGTCTTCACGCCCGGCACGTAGCGAGCCTGATCCAGCACGAGCTGCAATTGCTTCTCGTCCGCAACTTGCCCGGACAGCCAAACCACTCCGTCGACCACGTTGACGTCGATCGAGAAGTCTTTCAGCTTGCCCAGTTCCTTCTGTTTGCGCAGGTTGCTTACGACGGCCTTTGCCAAGTCGTTGGAAGTTGACGGAGTCTCGGACTTGGGAGTCGGGGGCTGCAGCGTAGCGGGGCGACTCGACTGGGCAACAACGAGTTTGTCCACGACGTTCTTGATGCCGGTCGTGGAACGAGCGGCGTCCAGGGCCAATTTCTTCTGTTCCGCGGTTGAAACTCGCCCGGACAGTGTCGCGGTCCCTTTGTCGACAGTGACTTCGACGCCGAATCCCTTGAGGTTTCCATTCTCCATGTGTTTGCGCAGCTTCGCGATGATCGTCTCGGCCAATTCGCGCGAGTTGTCGCGGCTGGCCGCCTCATGCGACGCCAGTTGAATATTCTGGTCTTTCGCCGCTGCATCGTGTCCGATGCTGTCCATCAAGCTGCGTTTCAGTTGGCCGAACGCAGTTGTCTTTTCGGTTGCCTTGGATTGCGGCGCCGAAACCTTGAGTTCGTTCACGACTTTAGCAACGCCTTCGACTTTCTGGGCGGTGTCGATGGCGAGCTTCTGTGCTTCGGCGCTGGGGACGACTCCTTTCAATCGAACCTGCCCGTCTTTCACTTGCAGATCGATATCGAAGTCCTCGATTGCGCCTTCTCTCTCCTGCGTTTGCAGGCATTTCACAATCTCTTGCGCGATTTGGCGATCATCGGCGTGAAGCCCGGCGGGCCCCAACACAGCGATGGCGAAGATCGCCAAACCATCAAAGAAACGTCGCATGGCTCCCTCCTGAGGTACTCTTCCCTGTGCCACGGGATGTGCGTAGCTTGCCGAGCTGGCAGTGCCCGTGGGCAAGATGCCTGGCCCGTCCCATGCACAACAAGGCGTTGCGGGAAATCTCTGGTCTTGGTGTTCGCGAATGACGCTCTGGTCGAGCGCTGTCAGGCGTGTCGGTCTGTTGGCCGTCAGGAGGGAAAGGAACGAGCCGTCAGGCGCGTTTCCTCAAAGGCTGCTGCGTTCCCCCCTGCGCAACCTTGATGACGAGACTGCCTGCTATTACTTGTCGGATGGAGTGTGCGACGAAAGGAAGGTTTTTTTGGAATTTGCCGGTCTTCTGGGAAAGGCCACCAGTATGTTTGGTGACGGCGGTGCTTGGTAAGCGATACACCGAGCCGTCGTGATGGGGGGGCGTCGTTCAATTCTGTGGCAGATTGCGGTCGCGCATAGCAAGTTGACAGTGAGTAGAACAGTCAAACGGTCGCTGAAGGACTCACAGTAGTCCTCAAGTCAATCGTGGCGCAAACAACCATAATAGGAAGGGTTGCAGCAGAACTGAACCAGCATGCAGCACCTGACGCAAAAGCTAGCAGCGTCATGGCGAAGACGCCGAACAGGCTGGCCAGGAAGACTTGCTGGAAAATGCCGCGAGTGCCCCAACGCTCACCTGCCCGTGCAAGCACGGCGCTGGTGATTCCCAAGACTTGTCCAGTGATTAGAAGTGCCAAGAACCAGGGGGTAGCAGTCCACATGCGTTCGGATCTCCCAGATTCCGTTCCGGGTGTCGAAGCGTTGCTGTGGACTGTTTCGCAAATCGCAGGCCGAATTCGTCTGCCTGCATGAAAATATCTTCACTCTCTCCGAGAATCTGCGTTGAATCTGCGGCTTTTTCCGGGTTTTCGGTGGGGCGTCGAACTGTTTCCGCTGTCGGAAATCGCGGTCCGCTGTGTAAATCTTTCAAAAGAGCCATGGCGATTTCGGACAACGGGGCAATTCGACGCCTCACCCGTGTCATTTGCCGTTTCACTTGGAGAGCTTTTCGATCTCCGCTTCGACTTCGCCGATATGGATGTTCCTGCGCACCACTCGGCCTGACTTATCCACCAGGATCATTGTGGGAAGTGTGAGAATTCCCAGTTCGTTGGCCAATCGACTATCCAGGCCCCCTGCCTCGTACATTTGGGGCCAGCCCAGCTGCTGGGTCCGGACGAACTGGTCGGCGACGCGGGGATCGCTGTCGAGGTTTACTCCGATCAACGAGAAGCCCGACTTAGCGAATTTCGCTTGCAGTGCCTTCAGTGTCTGCAGGTCGCGTTTGCACGGCTCGCACCAGGTGGCCCAATAGTGGATCAGCACCACGCGTCCCTGATATTGGCCAAGATTCAGTGCGGCTCCGCCGATGGTCTTGCCCTGGAGTTCGATCGATTTTCCAACGGATTCCAGGCGCCGCTTGGCACCGGCCGCCTTGACCGCGAGGTCAACCTTGGGGAACTCCGTCACGATGCGGTTGTACCATTTGAGCGCCTCCTCATCTTTGCCGGCAAATTCCTGAGCGATGGCCAGTTGCAGCATCGCTTCCGACGACTCTTCGGCGGCTGGGTATTGGGTTACGAATTGTTCGAGATCCTTGAGCCACTGTTCCTGAAGCTTCGGGAAGTCAGCGTTGGGCTGTTGGATTTTTTCGCCGTATTCGGCCGTCATGAAGGTGAACTTCACGTGCGGAAGCAGTGCCGCGTCCGGGCCGGATTGGACTTGTTCATAGATTGTCTTCAGGCGGCCGATGCCATCGGGGAATTCGTTGGCCTGTACGGCTGCGCCGACGGTGTCCACCAATTGTCGAATCCACGAATGGCGTTCGGTCTCGGTTTGGGTTTTCGCGACGATTCTATCCAGCAACTCAGCACGCTGGCTGTGGAGTTTCGGGCGATCCGCCGGTTTGGCGGCTGCCAGTGCCTTGTCGATGACTTCGAGATCCGACAGGTACTTCTGCGTCTGCTCATCGATCCCTGCGGAGGCTTCCGAATCCGGAGTCTTGGTGGGCATGATGGCTGTGTAGAAGAACCCGTCCCCTGCTTCGCTCTTCGGGAGGTCGATCGCCCGCCAGGCCGTGCCGACCTGGATCAGGGTCCCGACAACGAGTTGCGAGTTCTGGCCGCCGGTGGCGATCACAGCTGCTGCGTTGTCGTAAATGGTTATGTCTTTAGAGGATCCGTCCGTTCCAGATGGAATGACGCCTGGCCGGGTGCCGCCAAACTGCAGCCATTGTGTCTCATTGGTCACGCTCTTCTGGCCGGTGGTCAGTGCCGTGAAGCCGGCTCGTGAAGCTTCTACTCGCTTCAGCAGTTCCTGGCGTTGTTTTTCGCCGAGGCCCAGCGTCTCGACTTCCTGTGCTGTCGGGAGCAGCCGCTGAAATTTCTCAGCGTCTTTATCTCGCAGGGCGGCAATGACTTCAGCGGTCAGTTCCTCGGCGGAAATGCATTTCCACGTGTTGATTCGGCCGTCCTGGTCGGGATCCAGGCCCCACCGGGTGCCGCCGGTTGCCAGCCAGCGATACTGGTCGGTTTTGCCGTCGAAGTCGGTATCTAAGTCTCGGTAGACCTCAATTCCGTCCTTGTAGTAGCACCACATGTCGATCTTGTTGTCGCCGTTGGAATCCAGGAAGCGGCGGAGCGGCTGGCCGGACGGGTTGAGTACGACCCAGCCGGAAACACCCTCCTTGGATTCGGACTGTATTGTGCATTTTTCAGCTTGATCGGCCTTCGGGGTCTCGAAGTCGACTCCAGCCTGAAGTGGTTTCAGTTCCAAGGCTTGCGCTGCGGACGGTTTACCGGCAGCAGCAGCACTTGAAGAGACGGTGCTTGCAGTGAAGACGCAGGCAAGCGAGCACAAGACTGACCAATATCGAGTGCTTCCAATCATTGATTCGTCCTTTCTCTTTCTTTGTGCCCGGCCGGCGACGGGTGCCAAACTGAAGTCGCAGGTCCCGGCGGCTCACGCTGGGGCAAGCTCGATCGGAGTTGCGTGAACAGTCCAACGGCAGCGACGCAACGAGACACCGATAGGTGAAAAGAAATTCGACCAAAGACGAGGCAGGAATTTAGGGAAAGTTTGTCGATTGTAGCGACTAATCCGACGGCTTTTGCTTTGACGGAAAGCGACTTTCGGGCTGATGCTTTCGTGAGTTTTGGTCGATGATGCTCCTTACCATTACAGCGTGCTGAGTGGCGAAAGACATTGGCGACGCCCGTTTGACAGTTGGCGGTTCGGGCCTACAATAGAGACCTTTCCGGCGTAACGGCCGGTTGATGGGCGTATAGCTCAGTTGGTTAGAGCGCGTCGCTGATAACGACGAGGTCCATGGTTCGAATCCATGTACGCCCACTGGCGGCGGACGGATGGATCAGGTAAGGTCACGAGCGTCGTCCGGGTTTGCAGATCGGCACGGGGACGTAGCTCAATTGGGAGAGCACCAGATTTGCATTCTGGGGGTTGGCGGTTCGAGCCCGCTCGTCTCCACTGGGCCGATGCCTGAAGCGTCCGTCGTCGCAGGTTGAACACGAAAACGAAGCTCAAAAACGAGCATTTGAAGCCAGAAACGAAGCAGTGGAGAAAACGAGAAAAGATTTTTTCAGTGGGCATTGACACTTCAACGACTCGCCCATAGACTTCTTATCTCGACAGTTGGAAATGCAAGCGACGTGTGCGAGGCGTGCCCAATAAATGGGCTTGGCTCCTGCCCGTCGAGGGCTGTCGGCGAAAGTCGAGTGATCTTTGACAATTTGGTTGTAGAAGGTAGTTGGCATCTTCATATGAGAAGTTGCTTGCAACCGAGCGAAAGCTCGGCGGGTCTGCTCTGATGAAGGGTTGGCCTGCGAGTTGTAAGGTAACGTTCTCGATAGCGCATTGGGCGAGAGAGAAGAATCGTTGCTCAGAAGTAGCGACTAAGTCCAAGCGATGCCGGACTGAGCAGGTTGTTGTTGCACGACAGCGGCAGCTTGTTCTGAGGGTGAGAGCTTTGGATATAAGTGGTCAAGCTACTAAGGGCGCACGGGGGATGTCTTGGCATCAGAAGGCGATGAAGGGCGTGGAAGTCTGCGATAAGCCTGGGGGAGTTGACAAACGAGCGATGATCCTAGGGTTCCCGAATTAGCCAGCACTGAATCCATAGGTGCTGTGCGGCCAACCCGGTGAACTGAAACATCTAAGTAACCGGTGGAAAATAAAGAAAAATCGATTCCGTAAGTAGTGGCGAGCGAAAGCGGAAGAGCCCAAACCGCGGAGGTTTCCTCTGCGGGGTTGTAGGGCCTCTCACATGGGAGTTACAAAGCGACCTGTTAGCAGAACAGCATGGAAAGGTTGACCATAGCGGGTGACAGTCCCGTATGCGACAACAGAGTCGTCTCCCGAGGGGTACCTGAGTAGGTCGGGTCACGTGGAACCCCGACTGAATCTGCGGGGACCATCCCGCAAGGCTAAATACTCTCTGATGACCGATAGTGAACTCAGTAGGGC
>CAIPEB010000130.1 GCA_903863885.1 uncultured Planctomycetaceae bacterium
CCGGAGGCCAGGCCAATTCCGGCAAGCCACTTCCCACCCAACTGCCAAGATGGGCTGGCGATTTGTGACCGCTGTCTGCCAGCAGCCTTCGGCTGCGTATGCAGAAGTCAGAAGTCTGGAGTCCGGAGTCTGGAGTCCGGAGTCCGGAGGCCAGGCCAATTTCGGCAAGCCACTTCCCACCCAACTGCCAAGATGGGCTGGCGATTTGTGACCGCTGTCTGCCAGCAGCCTTCGGCTACCGAGTACCAGAGGCCACATCTTCCCGCCCGCAAACTGTCGCCTGCTATCGCTGATGTGGTTTCTGCAGATTGTGTGTCTTACTCAGAATCACGGTCCGTCGCGTCTTCAGTCTGGGGTTATGTGACGGTCAATCTGACTTTGATGATTGCGTAAGGTTTGTCGCTCCGGTTGGACGATACTCTTTCGGAGTCGCCTGTGTCTTTGCGCCAGCGTCTACGAGCGCCGACGCATCGCGACCGTCATTGTCCAGACAGGGATGTACTGGGAGGGGGCCATCGTGAATCGGACGAGATACTGGTTGGGCACACTGGCCATTCTTGTCGTTTTCAACTCCGGCGTGAGGGTTCAGGCCGAGCAGTCGGCTCGCAGAACGGCCAATCCGCACGCGGTCGAACTGGCGATGCCCGACTCGGCGGAGACCGTGGTGATCGCTGCGCCGTTAATCAATCGCGTTGCCGCATACCGGGGCGCGGAAAACGCCGCAAAAGTCGAGCAACCGCCAGATGACATTTCGGCGAATCGGAACGAAGCTTCGCCGTCTGATCGCAGTGTGCTGGAGCGAGGCGCGGCCGCTCCGGACGGTCCCGAGTCCGACAGCGACAACGCCGATGCTGAACCAGATCAATCCGGCGCCGAGCTCGAGTCCGACATGGAATTCGAGGGGTATGTCGAGGGCGATCAGGTCTTCGAAGTCTTCGGGGACGAAGGACAAATCTACGAATACGGAATCGAGTACGGCGGGTACCCCGCGGGTGATATCGTCTATCCGTGCATGCCGTGTCAGGTTGCCTGCGATGCACCGGCCTGGAACGGATGGGTGCAGGCGGAGTATCTCATGTGGTGGCCGCGTCCGATGCGAGTCCCTCCGCTGGTGACCTCGGGCACTGCCGAATCCGAGGGTGTCATCGGCCAACCCGGAACGGAGATCCTGCTTGGCGGAAACGTCTTGGATCAGATGTTCTCCGGTGCCCGTTTCCGCCTGGGGTGGTGGGTCGGGCCTTGTCGTGATTTCGCCGTCGAAGCGGACGGGTTCTGGATCGGCGAAGCGACGGACAGCTACAGCTTCTCGGGATCGGGCGCCGAGGGCACCGGCGTGATCGCACGCCCGTTCTTCAGTGTGCTCGAAAGCGAAGCCATGCCCAACGGCGGCGAGGACTCGGAATGGGTGGCGTATCCCGAACAACTCCGAGGAACGGTGACCGTCGAAGCGACGAGTCGAATGTACGGGGTGGGGGTCCGAGGCATGCACACCTTCTGCTGCTGCGAAGGCTGCGGTCCGGACATGTCGGGATGCGGATGCAATTACACGTCACGTCGAGTCATGGGGTTCGTGGGCTGGCGGTATCTGAATCTTTCCGAAGGGTTGCGCATCAACGAAAACCTCACCAGCCTGCTGCCCGCTCCGGATGACGGACAGTTCCTGATCGAAGACCGGTTTGCCACGAAGAACTCGTTCAACGGCGTCGATCTGGGCGCGGTCTGGAAGGGGCGCCGCGGGTCGTTTTCCCTCGACGTTCTCATGCGACTGGCGGTCGGTGCCAACGCACAGCGGGTCACAATCAACGGTTCCACGACGCTTCGCGGTTCGGAAGTAGAGGGGAACGACTTTGAAAACGCAACGGGCGGCCTGCTGGCCCAGCGTACGAATATCGGCGAGTACTCGCGCAATCAGTTTACGATGGTGCCCGAACTGGGGCTGACGCTCGGGTATGCCCTGACGCCCCGCTGGCAGGCGACTGTCGGCTACACGCTGCTCTATTGGAGCAACGTCGTGCGTCCGGGCGACCAGATTGATCGCGACGTCAATCCGAACCTGCTGCCGCCCGAAGCCGTTCCGTTCACCGGGTTGGCTCGGCCCGAGTTTTCCTTCGTGCAAAGCGACTTATGGGTGAACGGGTTAAGCGTGGGTCTCGAGCACACATGGTGATTCTCGCCCGCAGCGGGCGGACGGGACATCGCCCCCGGACAACCCAATTCATCGAATGCGGCATGCCGCTTGGTTGCGGCATGCCGGGCATCGTTTATCGCGTCCAATAAACTCGCAAGACTTTAGTGAGCCATCCGCGATGAAATTCCTGAAACGATTCAAAGCACGCAAGAAGAACCATTTCGCACGCCGACGTCTGCTGGTTGAATCGCTGGAGCCGCGCAGCCTGATGGCTTTCGATCTGGCGGCGATTGCCGGGACGGCTTTCATCGATGCGACCGGCAATGGCTTCACGCCGGACGACGCGAAAGTGAGCGGCGCCACGGTCCAACTCTATCGCGACAATGGCGACAACGTCTTCAACGCGGCAACGGACACTCTGCTCAGCTCCGCGGTGACGGACGCCCTGGGCGCCTATCGTTTCGCCAGCACCAACGCCGGAGGTTCGCTCGCCGCGGGCACGCTCTCCGCAGATGATTACTTCGTGCGTCAATTGCCGGTTGCCGGCATGTCGCCTCCCGCCGCGACGATGGCCAGCATCACGCCCGCGCACGTCAGCGGCGTCACTGTGCAGTCGATCGATCGGTTCGACACCACCCAGCAGGTTATTTCGGCCAATCCGATCATCCTGACCGCAGGCAGTTCGGTCGCTGCCCCGGAGGTAATCGGCGGCGAGCGCGATGTGCAAGTGACGTTTACGTCGGGCACCGACGAAGTGTCGGCGAAGATCAATCGATTCGGCTCAAAGCTGTTTGCGTTCGAGTCGGGCGTGAGTGTCGTGGGGTCCGCGCGCGTGCAGTATGACGGCGCGGATGGCGATGCTTCGACGCTCGATGCCAGCGGGCTGGGAGGAGTGAGTCTCTCCGGCGGCGATGCGAGTGCCGGTCTGCTCGTGACGACTCGCGGCGATCACGTCGGCGCTTCCGCCGTGGTGCGCATCTATACCAGTGCGGCAAACTACTCGACGGCGACGATCGCCATTCCCAATCAGGCGACGGCCGAAGACATGTTTATTCCGTTCTCATCATTCGTCGTGGGAGGCGGCGCCGGAGCCACGTTCAGTTCCGTCGGAGCCGTTGAGGTGCTGATCAACGGAGTATCGGATCTGGATGCAACGGTGACCGTGCTCGAGAGCCGCAGGCCGAATGAACTCACCGTAAATCTTGAAAATCAGGTGCCCTCGATCCAGATCGTGAAACTGACCAACGGATTCGATGCCAATACGACGACCGGTCCGATCCTGTCCGTCGGGGCGACGGCGACATTCACTTACAACGTGAGCAATTCGGGCGGAGCACCGCTGCACAATGTGCAGGTTTCCGACGATAACGGCACGCCGGGGAACCCGGCCGATGACTTTACTCCGACATTCGTCGGCGGGGATACCAACAGTAATTCCATCCTGGACCTTACCGAAACCTGGGTCTACACCGCCGCGCGAATCGTGACGGCGGGTCAGTACACGAACATCGGCAGCGTGAATGCAGTGGATCCCGCGGATACACAGGTATCCGATTCGGATCCCAGCAATCACTTTGGCGCAAGCCCGGGCATTCAGGTCGTGAAGTACACCGATGGCCAGGACGCCAATACGACGACGGGTCCGCTGCTGCTGGTTGGTTCCACGGCCACATTCACCTACGTGGTAACCAACACGGGCAATGTGCCGCTGGCTACGGTCGTGCTGCGCGACGACAACGGCACTTCCGGCACGACGGGCGATGACTTCACGCTGACGCTGGTCAGCGGCGACGCCAACAGCAACGGCCGCTTGGATCTGACCGAGACGTGGAACTAC
>CAIPEB010000131.1 GCA_903863885.1 uncultured Planctomycetaceae bacterium
AAAAAAGAGGCGGTCGGGCCGCCGATACGTTTCGACGGGCCGGCAGCCAATTCGGTTTCGGTCATCGGCACCGCCCATGTGCGTCCCCGAGTCCTCGGCTGGTGCGACGGAGCCTGCCCCGACGGACTGTAGTAACCGGCCAGACTCTATACCTCCGCGAATCGCACCCACGGCAGCGATTCCAATCTTGCACGTTCCGCCTGCTCCCAGGCGTCGCGGGCCTCCGACAGCCATCCCGGGTACACGTCGTCATGCCAACGCTGATAGATGTCGTCGTACTCGGAAGCTGACCACTCGTCGTATTCCTGGTCGGTCCACTCCTCGTACTCCACTTCCTCCCACTCCGCGTAGTGCTCGTCTGCCCATTCTTCGAACTCGTTGTCGGCCCAATCGCCGGAGGCTACGGCGTCTTTCCAGGCTTCGTCCGAGTACTCCTTCCAGGCTTCGTCGGAATACTCCTTCCACGCTTCGTCGCGGTACTCTTCCCATTCCTCTGCGAGGCACTCGTCGAAAGATTCGTCCTCCTCTTCAAATTCGTTCCACCGGTCGGTCTCGACCTCACGCCACTCATCGTCGACGTATGCCTCCCAGTCGATTACCTGCACTAACTCCAGATCGAGGTGTTCGGCCAGCTGGTCGACGATCCCGAGCGTGATCGCGGAACCGTCCGCAACGAGTTGTTCCAGTGCCGATCGCCCGCCGCCGGTCGCTGTCGCCGCGCTGTCGAACGTGTAATCGGACTGCCTGAGAATCTCCTGCAAAACCTGCGACAACTTCATACCATTTGCTCCCGCTACTCTGTTCATGTCCGTACCGTTGCCCAGCCTTACGAGGCTGGACTTAAGGGTCCGAAATTATGCATATTCGGGTTACCCGTCCAAATGCAAAAATCGGACAGCACCGGCATGAAATCTGGGGCTTGGCTGTTGGCTCGTACCGGGTGATCCCTGCCGTCGAATCCTCGGTGAATCAGATCGAAAGTCCCTTCCCGTTTGCCACCTCGCCAATCCGGAGCGATCGGGCGATGGAGTCGGAATCCTCCGATGTGCCCCTCTTCGAATTTGGGCCGGAATATCTGCGGCAAGCGTGCGGCTGTGTATCTCATCGGCCCGCAGCTTCAGAGCACCGAACCGCTCACAGACGGTCCAGGCCCTCCTGTTGCGTCACATAACTCCGTCCGTTCGGAAGAAATCTCGCCCCAGCAGGAGTTTACAGTCCGGCGAAGTCACAGCCGACAGTCAGCGACGCAAGGTGCGGGATGACCGGGCTGCAATATGAAACGCAACGACCTTACTGGCGGCAGGCGGTCGCGGTAATCCACCGACCTCTCGGGCGTTGCTTACACAGCGTCGAGCCACGCTATGGCCCACTCGCCATACAAACAGCGGCGCATAAAGAGGGCTGTCGGGCCCGCCGATGCGTCTCGACGGGCCGACAGCCAATTAGCTTCGGTCAACCAATATGGCCGTACCGTTCCATATAGTCCCGGGCTCGGTAAGGCCGTGGCCGTGTGCCCTCATCAGCGGGGCTGCGGCGGGCGTTGTGATCGCTACCCTGCGGCTTGATACGCCGCGCCGGCGCGACCTTCGGCATCGTTTCCGCGCCGCTCGCTGCGGCGCAGCATTTTACCAGTTCTTCGTCCTGACATTCAGGCTCTGCTTCGTCTGCCTGGATGTCTTCATCAGCAGGTTCCGGCAAACACCAGAACACCACGCTGTCCCGGCCAAACCCGTATCGCTGCGAGCCGACGCCCAAGGCA
>CAIPEB010000132.1 GCA_903863885.1 uncultured Planctomycetaceae bacterium
ACCATCTTGGTGCGCTCGCCCTGCCATTGCGGATGCTTGTCACGATTCAGAATGTTGTCCGCCATGTCTCCCGGCCGGATCACCGTGCAGGGCATGATGCCGGCGATCTTCTTGCCGGGACCGGCCAGGCCCAACACCGCGCCGGCCAGGATGCTTTCGCGCGTGGCGCATTGGGACAGCGACCGTGCGGACTCGTCCGTTTGCGGGTCGTCGAGCACAACCAATGAAGGCCGCACGGTGCGTCCATCGGCCCTTTTGAACTTCATTCCTCGGATGCGACCGGTGATGCCGGCCACTTTGATGATCGCGCCCGAAGCTTTACTGCCGTCCACGGTCGGCAACACGATCTCCTTGGCCGTCCAGCCAATGTGTGTGCGCTGGCCTTGAAAGAGTTGTCCGCTGCAGCGGTTGGCGATGCCGTCCAGGGAACGGATAGGAAAGCAAGCCTCGGGAAAGTCCGCCAGCAGCAGGTCATTCCCGTCAAACTCCGTCTTGATCGATTCGAGCATGTCGGTCGCGTGTCCTTCATCGCTGCCGACCAGACATACGAAGTCGCGATGCCCGAACAACACGGCCCAGATGCAGGCCACTTCACAGATGGACGACTTCCCGGATCCGCGCGGCATGGCCATCGCGAACAATCCACCGTGCAGCACGGCCTGTTCAATCTTGGCGATGACTTTCAGGTGGTCGGGCGACCAGCGCAAATGAAACGTTGCGGGAAAGTAGCTTTCGCAAAACAACCGAAAGTCGCTGGCCGCCGCGGCCTTCCTCTCCGGATCGGCGACCGTCGGCAGTTCCCCAATGTCTCGACCCGCCAGAGCAATGGCCGCGTTGCGTGCTCGCGCGCGCTCCTTGAGCGTCTCGTACGGATCGCTCGCGGTTTCCGGCTTCGGTTCGTGTCGCACATGGACCAGCCACGCGACATACCGGAACAGGTCGATACGCTTGCCGTCGCCGATGCGGTACCCCGCGCGCACGCGATGCCGATACAACTGCCGCTCATCAATCACCGCGCCCAGCGGCGTGGAGTTGAGCAGCTTCGCCAGTTCCGATGGTCGCAGCTGCCTGGGGTCAATCGCCACGGGTAACCTCCGAGACGAGCCACGCTGCGAAGTGCACGAGGTTGATCGTGCCGTCGGCATTCGTCGGCGCGCCGGCGTCAATATCGGTCTGCAGCATCTCGACGGTCACCGGCCGCGGACTCACGGCGGAGAGCACGCGAGCCGCATCGTCCAGTCGTAAGGCTTGCGGGTTCATCCCGCCCGGGGTGCGACTCTGACCTCTGGCCTCGTTCATCGCGCGACTCGCCTCATATTCAAGAATTCAGCCCATTCGCTGCAAATTGCTGCTGATTCTGCTTGAGCTCTTGGAGATTCCATGGCTCTGTGTGTGTCAGTGGGAACGCAACTACCAACCTGCCGGAGAACACCGATGAACGCCCGCCAACCGAAGAAACCCAAGCTCAACGCCGAAGCCGCCTACGAGAACGGCCACCTGATTGCCCACGACCTGCTCGAGCGGATCGGGGAACTGCTCTACGACATGCCGGCCCCGGGCGTCGAGGAATGCCCGATCAACTGGTGCCACGTCGGCAGTATCACCGAGGTCAACAGTCGCCTGAACTCGATCATCTCTTTCCTGACGAACACCGAACGGTGAGCAGCAGCACACTACTGAAGCCGAAACGCGCGAACATTCGTCAGCGCGTCGC
>CAIPEB010000133.1 GCA_903863885.1 uncultured Planctomycetaceae bacterium
AGGCCTAGATAACTCGGGTGGACGAGCCTCCCATGCCACTTGAGGTCATGCGGTTGAGAAGTGGTTGCACCGTCGTGATTCATGCTTCATTCTCCCTCTGGGAGAGTCGGGACGAAGGCTCGGAGAGGGCTACCGCGCCGCTGGTCGCAGAATTCACTACTGGTTCGGAAGCCCCTCCCCGACCGCTGCGCGGCCGACCCTCCCGCACGCGGGCGGGTGAAGTCAAGTCGTCATGTCCGAATGTTTCCTAAACCGCACGACCTCATCTGGAAGGTGTCGCTCGGTTGCTTATCCGTGTGTGCCCGTTCCCATCTGTCGCTGCTTCTCCTCCGGACTCCGGACTCCGGACTCCAGACTTCTACCCGCACGGACGTTCTTGCGACCCGACGCGCTGGCGAGGCATCATCTCTGCGGCCATTCGCACGCATGATGGCCCGATTCTCGAACTGCGCACCGAAGCTGCCGGGCGGACATGTTCATGAGAACCCGTCTTCCATGGAGATCAAGTTCCTCGGGGACGCCAGTTCGATCGGCGCTTCAGCGAGTTCGCTGATGCGAGACTCCGCCGCGGATGGGGCCGGCTGAATTCCGCGGGCCGGCAACAAGAGCATCAGAACCGGTAGTCGAGGCCGGCGTTGACGCCCTGGGCCCAGATGCCTGTGCTGACCCAGTTGATCTCAGGCCGCGCCGGACCGATCAGGCCCGTATCCGCCAACTGGCTGAGGTTCAGGCTCGTGTCGATCTGGTCGCCCGGCCGGGCCACAGCGGACCAGTAGAGGAACGTGTAGCCCAGCGTGGCCTTAAGGCTTCGGGTGATTTGAAACCCCGCATTCAGATTCAATTCGGGCACCAGCGCGAAGTACTGCTTTTCAAAAGTGCCGATGTTCGTCTGCTGAGCCAGCAGGCCGGCCGGATAAGTGGTCGGATCCGCGCCGTCGATCGCGGGGATGATTGTCGTCGAACCGTCGACCGACAGCTGAGAAGTGGTTCGTCCGATCGCGAGTTTGCCGATCAGCTCGACGTCAAAGCGTCCCCACCTTCGGTCGGCAATCACCCCGATATTCACGCCGTTGAAGATGTTCTTCGTCCCGAACTGATCGAACTCGTTGAGCTGCGTTCCCGCGTCGAGTCCGGTGTTCCCGCCCAGCACGGTCCGGCCGTCCTGGATGTACAGCGTGTCCTCGAGCCGCAGATAACGCCAGCCCGCGATTACGTCCACGGAGTCCATCCGTTCGCGCAGAAGCGATCGCCGATACGAGACCTCGAGGGCCTGGAACTTGGTTTCAGCCGATACGTACACGCCTCCCGAATATGTATCGGGATAGGCGATGAGTTCCGAGGTTTGTCCCACTGAGCCCGGCTGCACGTTGAGATAAGGTCGGGCCAGAATCATGTCTCCGTCGCTGCTCGCCCAGCTTTCCGTCTGAATCGATTTGAGCCCCAGAACGCTGGCCTCAATTCCGTTCACCCGGCATTCACCGAACCAGATGCCACCGCCGAAACGCATTCCCAATGTCCAGTCCGCGTTGTACATTTCGTCGCCGATCAGAATCGACGTGCCGGGTTGTCCCAGCACACCGGCCTCTGCCGGAGCGGTTCCCGGCGGACTGGTTGTCACCAGTGCGGGCACGGAAAAACCCTGGAGCGTCCAAGCCAGAAAATCGGCGTCAATCCAGTAGCCTGGAACCAGCGGTTTGTTCTGCAGCGCCTCGGCGCCGTACGGGCCGGTGAAGGGATAGCTGCCGGACTCGCTTCCATCCAGCATGCCCGGAATATCACCCTGTAACGACTCGCCATTCAAGAGCGCTTCGTCACCGGGATCGGCGAGTATGATCTCGCCGCCATTGGTCGTCATCGGACCGTTGAGCATCAGGGGACCAGCCGGCTGCGCTGAACCGGCGGCCGGCGCGCTTCCCGAAGGGAGCGGTTTTTCGACCACTTCCGGCGCTTCCTGTCGAACGGAAAGCGACGAAGCCGCGGACGCAATGCGCCGCGCGGCTTTCGGCGCAGGCTTGATTGCCGGCACGGGAACCCGGTCTTTTTCTAAGGTGCCATCGTTGCTGGCGGAGTAGGCCCACGGTGCGGCCAGCAGAAAGACCGCGACTGCCATCAATGTGGCCGCGCAGCGCCCCATGGCTCGAAAAGGGCGAACCGCAACGGCGGCACACAGACACGCCGCCGTCCTCGATTTGTTGTGAGCATTCACGGTAGTCGCGCCGTAATTCGATGTGCGGCTCATAAGCGCCTGCGATATCAGACGTGTTGTCGCCAGTGTCTCAATCGCTTCGCTGCGATTCCCCGTGTTGCTGGCGCTCGAGGCGAGAGACCGTGCGCAGAAGCAATGCCCTGCGTCCTTGAAAAGCGGTGGGTGTAGTAGCAGGCCGCACTGCGCCGGTCAAGATCAATGCCGACCGCCGCAAGGCTCGGATGCCTCCCCATACCGTGCGGTCTCCTACATTCAGGGGGGGGGAGAGGATGCCAGATGCCAGCAGGTAGGTGGCCAGTTATTTTCCTCCAGACTCCAGACTCCAGACTCCAGACTCCAGACTCCAGACTCCAGACTCCAGACTCCAGACTTTTTTGACTCTGGCGGATGCCCTGGCGAGAAAGGACAATGAACGGGAGAGCGATCGCTCATGTTCGCAAAGCGATTTGGTCCGCATGTCTTGCGAAAGCGAGTTCCGCAGGGGGGGTCTCATGGCGCGGCGTCTGATCGGCACGGGGTTTTGGTTGTTGGCTGTCGCCGTTTTGGTCGCGTACTACGCTGTGGGGTGCGGCCTGCGTTCGCCGGAGTTCAACCGGGTGGATCCGTGTTCGGAATTCAATCGGACTGCCGCCGCGAATATGAAGGATGGCAATTTCGACGCAGCAATCGAGGCTTTTACTCATTCGATCGAACTGAATTCCCAATCTGCGGCGACGTTTATGGGACGAGGCCGTGCGTACATGCAGAAGGGGTTTCCCGACACGGCCATGGCGGATTTCAATCGGGCGGTGCGACTGGCGCCCGACGATCCAGAGGCCTATTTCGAGCGGGCGCGTGCCGATGTGATGCTCGGCAATTCTTTGCGTGCGGTGAGCGACTGTACGACGTCGATGCGTCTTCGCCCCGCGGTGCCGGCGGTCTACGAGCAGCGGGGGTTGGCGTACATGCGGCTGCGTAGCTACGCGAACGCCGTCGCTGATCTGCGCGAGGCGATTCGGCTCGATGCTTCATTGGCCTCGCGGCTTGAGCCCAAGATCGCGGAGGCTCAGAAGATCGCCCAGAATGCGGCGAAATCCGGTCTATTGACGGCAGCCGAAAGCGGTATCGACTCCAAGGCGGCCAATCAGCCGCCCGCGCTGGCGGCCATGCCGCGGGTCGTGCGCAAACCGGTTGTTCCTCCGGACGACAGCCTGGCCGACCAGTTGCAGGATGACGGTATTGCGCTGCTGACACAGGGTGATTACTCCGCGGCCGTCGGAAAGCTGAGCGAAGCCATCGCGATCCGGCCGCGGTTTGCAGCGGCCTTTCGCGTTCGCGCCAAGGCTCATCTGATGCGGGGTTTTCCGGAAACGGCCGTGGCCGATCTCAACGATGCGCTGGTTCTCGACCCGTCCGATGTCGAAGCCTACTGTCTTCGTGCCAGGGCACGCCTGATGCAGAAGGACTATGCGTCGGCGGCAAGCGATGCCACGGAAGCCCTCCGGCGCAAGGTTGATGCCAACGACGCGTACGAGTTGCGGCTTCAGGCGTACCTGGGACAATCGGACTGTGCCCGCGCTCGCGTTGACTATGAGGAACTGCAGCGTCGCGATCACGCCCGTGCCGACGAGTATCGCGACCGCTTTGCCCAGGCCTACTACCAGCAGATCATGTCACAAATCGAGACCGCTCGTCCTGAGGACGCGGTCGAATCGTGGCTGGAACTCAAGAAGCTGAATTCGAAACAGGCCGGTGACCTGCAGGAAGAAGTCGCCCAGGCGATTCTCCATCGTGGCCGGCATCAGGCGGACGGCGGATTTCTGCTGCAGGCCCGAACCGAACTGGCCGCGCTGCGGAAAATGCAGGTGCGTCAAGCCGGCGAACTGGAGTCCTATCTCAAGCAAGTCGCAGACAGCGGGCCCGCCCAGCAACCGTCCGATACCGGTGCATCGCGGCTGATCGACCGCATCCGCACTCGTTGAAGCGATGCGAATCACTTTGCCGCCGGGTGGCCGACCGACTGAACCAGCACGATCTTCTGGTCGGGGCGCAGTTTCAGTTTCTCGCCCAGTTTGGCCCGGTCGCCTGGCATGTGCACGACGCAGCCGAGCGATTCGGAAGCGCAGTACAGATACACGTTCTGGCCAATGAACCCGGTGTCCGCCGCGGAATAGAAATCTCGCTCGGCAGGCTGCGTCTTTGTCGCAAACTTGGCCTGATCAGAAACGTAAATCAGCGCGACGGCCGCGGTCTTCACGTAATCCTGACCACCCGTCAGATGGCGGACATCTTCGCGGCCAAGAACCTCGAGCTTGTGCTGCTCGGCATCGTAACGGTACGCACCTTCGGCGGTGGCTAGGTAGATCTCGACGCTGCGCAGATTCATAGTGCAGGGCGCCGTGCGCTGTCCTGTCTCGGGACGGTTGATCCCAAACCCCGCCCACAGCATGTTTGACAAGTGCTCTTTGCTTATCGGTTCCGGGGTGAACTCGCGCGTGCTCCTGCGGTCGTGCAGGACCTGCATCAGCGGCCGGCCGCCTTCCATGTTCGGCTTCGGCAGGTCGACAAGATCCGCTGTCGGCGTTTCCGCCGCTCCGGCCAGAACTGGACTCAATACCAGACAGAGACTCAACAGGATGCGCTTCATGCCATGACTCGATCTGCAGATGGAAGACAATGCGAAAACCAACGCCGAGCACGACGGAACATAACCCGCCCATCCCGCTGCGGCAAGCTTTTCTTGCGTATCACCGCGGCCCGGGCGCGGGATCGCGGCGGTCCAGCAACGCGCGCAGCAGTTCTTGATCGGGCTGTGATTCGCGAGGCGATCCGAAGGCCTTTCGAGGGAGGCGGTCGTCCATGATCGTGCACGTTTCGTTGTACGACCAGTAACTCCACGCGCAGCCGAACTCCTCCAGCACCTCGCGCACGTCCCGCACGTAACGGCAGCGGTCGGCGGGTGGGGCTGCTCCCTGATAGCAGCCGAATTCACCCGCGATGAACGCGAGCTTGCCCTGATAATAGTCGGACCATTGTGCCAGCATGCCGAGCGACTCGGCGTGTCGCTCTCGATTCCATTGCTGAGTGCCATAATTCAGCAACTCGTTGCGAGCTCGCGCACGCATGACATCGTCCGGCGGTTCGAAGATGAGCGAGTCCGTTTCCTGCAGGATTGCCGGCAGGTCTGCGGGGTACGGCACGTTGCGCAGATACGGGTACGTCGCGCTGGTCTGCTTCATCCACGGCGCGCCCTGAAACGTGAACGCAAATGGCTCGTAGTACGAAAACGCATACATCACGTTTCCATCGGGCACGGGCCGCAACGGAAATAGACCGCCGATCCTTCCCGACTGCGTGCCGCTCAGCACGAGCGTGTGTTTCGGCATGCCGCGGCGTATCGCATGCCACATCTCGGGCAGCAACCGGTTCCAGTGATTCCATGCGAAAAGCGAGCCGCTGTCGCCGAAAGGTTCGGTCATCTGCTGAAAGGCAAACTGGCTGGGCGTCCAGTTGCCCGCCAGGTGAGCGCCGAGTCGCTCGTACCACGCGCAAAGTCTGTCGAATTCGCCGCGATCACTGAACATCGTCCGCTTGAAATCGGCTTCGGGGTGGACACAGACCAGCACCGGCAATCCTGCATCGACGACGCGTCGAATGGAAGCGTCCACGAATTCCATGTTTCGCAACTCAACGCCCTCTTTGTGGAATTGCGGGTTGATGAGGATCTTGACGAAGCCGAATCCGAGAGACTTGATGTATCGGGCATCTTCCGAGGTGAATCGCGGTTGATCAGGTATCGCGTGGTAGGTTCGGTCAATCGCCAGGCCTCGCCGCAACTGCAGCGTGACATTGAGCGGCGGCAGTTGGCCGGCGAATGGCGAGTGCATCGCTGTTGTGTTGTCGTCATCCACGACGAAGCGGACTTCGCTCAATCCGTAGAGATGCAACGGCTCCCCGTGATTGGTGATTCCGTAAATCGCAATACCGCGAACCCGGCGACCGGCGAAATCGATCGTCGTGTTGTGCCCGTAACCGGGCTTGCCGCTGGCCACGGCGAATTCAAATCTCCCCAGGTTTGTCCAACTCCTGCCGTCCGCCGTGCTATGGATCTCGACGGTCTTCAAGCCGCGCCCGATGGACTCGTTGTAGTTCCACACCCGCATCTCGCGGAGCGCGTGCACCCGGTCAAACTCAAAACGGATCCAGACAGCCGCATCCGGCACCGGAGTGTCGCCTGCCGTGCCGGGCAACGGACCCGGACCGCTCGGGCTGTACCACGTCCCCTCGTGGAGATTGTCACAGAGTTCGCCTGCCATGCCCGATTCGTTGATTACGTTGATCGCCGGCATGCGTTCTTCGGGTGACGCTTCCACGGCGATTTCGAAAGGACGCAGGCAGCGGGTCGCGGGTATTGCTGAATCACCGGCCGCATCGGCACCGGCGCATCGCAACGCGATCGCCGCGCAGGCGGCCCATCGCAGCAAGACAACTCGCAGGGTGTAATCGTATTTGTTTCGCATGTTCTTCCCTGATTGTGGGCAGGATGCCCACCGGCGAGCAATTCAGCATCTTCGCGCTTTGGAGTCATCCATGCCGATTCGCGGCACCCGAGATGATGAAAACAGGTTTGGGGCGGAGCAGTCGGCTTTCGCTCCGCGAAAGCACGTTGTCTCCGCCGTATGTGACGTCCGAACAGCGTCCTTTCGCGGGAGCGAAAGGCGACTTCAAAGCCATATCCGTGTTTCATCCGCGTCCATCCGTGGCCTGCTCCCCGTCTCCCACGCTGCCCCTCCCTCAAAGTATGATAAAGCACCTTTGATTTGGAGGATCATTCATGAAAAACCTGCTGCGGCTTAATTTGCTTTTGACGTTGACCTGGATTGCGCCGTCGTTTGCGCTTTCAGCCGAAAAGACGGGCTCCGCGCCTTTGACCGCGAAATGGATCTGGCGGGACGGTGCGGATGTGCACGGCTACAACCAGACGGTTATTGCGCTGAAGAAATTCGAAGCTTCTTCCGTGCAGCGGGCAGTCATGCGCGTGACGGCGGACAGTTATTACCGGCTGTCGCTGAACGGGCGATGGGTCAACGATGGTCCGGCCCGTACATGGCCGAATCACATGCAGTACGACGAGCTGGATGTTACACCGTACCTGCAGGAAGGCGGCAACGAAATCCAGATCGTGGCGCGCTACTTTGGCGTCGGTGATTTCCACCGCGTGCCGCAGCAGGCCGGTTTGCTCGCACAACTCGATATCGTGCCGAAGCAGGGCGACGCCCAGACGATTGTCACGGACTCGAGCTGGGAAATCGCGGAAGCGAAGGGCTGGCTGCGGAACACTCCGAAGGTAAGCGTCCAGATGGAGCCGGCCGAGTGGTTCGATGCCGGGCTGGCGGATGCGCCGGCTTTCACTCCGGCAAAAGAGCTGTTCGCGGCAGGGCAGGGGCCGTGGGGCGAATTGGCCTGTCGCGATGTGGCGCTGCTGACACGTCAGTCCGTGGCGCTGCGCAGCTTTCTCGGTGCAACCATCGTGAAAGCGGAGGGAAGGGATTTCTGTCTGCCTGCCGCGAGGCTGGTGCACCCGGGCCTGATCGAGGCCAACCAGCATGCGAGTTGCGGATGCGGCATGGTCACGACCTTCGTGACCGGCGGACCGGCTACGGTACGTCTGCAATCCGAGGGTTTCCAGGTTACCGTGGATGGCCAGCAGGCCAAGGATGGACGCTATTCGGTGGGCGCCGGAAAACACATTGTCCTGGCGCTGGTCTCGGGGCTGTTCAGCCATGCCAAGGAAAAATCGCTGCGATGGCTCGAGCCGACGGATGTCCGGCTGGAGAACCCGATGGATGCCAAGGCGGAAAACCCCTGGTGCTTCCTGAGATTCCCCGAGTCCGCGATTGCCCGGACGGACATCCTGTGGATTGGATTCACCAATGAGGACAAAGACCTTGCCAAAGCGACTGCCGAATATCGCAGGCTTTCGGACAAGCTGTTCAGCGGTGTGAAGTCGGTTGACGATTTCCAGAAACTGCTGGCGGACCGCGCGGAACTGATGCCGTCGGACCAGATGTTCGTCAAGGACTCGCATTGGCAGTTCGTGAATCGGCAGGTCGTGGGCGATGCGTCTGCGCTGGTTTCTGATCCGGCCGCACTGATGCATGAGTCGCCGTCGGTGACCGTCGTGAAGCCGAGCGCCGAGGGGGACGTCGAACTTTCCTACGACCTGGGGCAGCAGGATGTCGGTTACTATGACTTTGACCTGGTCGCCGATGCCGGCGTGGTGGTTGATGTCTTCGGTTTGGAGTACATCGCTCCAGACGGGCGTCTGCAGCACACGGGCGACAATCGCAATGGCATGCGTTTTGTCACGCGCGCCGGATCGAACCGGTTTACTTCGTTGAAACGGCGTTCCGGCCGGTTCATTTTTATTACGCTGCGGAACCAGAAGTCGCCCGTCGTACTGCGGAATTTCCATCTCGTCGAATCCACGTATCCCGTGAACTACGTTGGCCGGTTTTCGTCGAGCGATCCGCGGCTCGATCGCATCTGGGAGATTTCCACGCGAACATTGAAACTGTGCATGGAGGACACGTTCACCGATTGTCCTCTTTACGAACAGACACATTGGGTGGGCGACGCGCGCAACGAATCGCTGTTGGCGTATCCGGTGTTCGGCAGCACTGATCTGGCTCGGCGGTGCATTCGCGTGACGGCCCAGTCGCTCGAGCGATATCCGATGGCGGGTTGCCAGACGCCGTCGTGCTGGGACGTCTTGATTCCCAACTGGAGTTTCCTGTGGGGCATCTCGGTCTGGGATTACTACTGGTACACGGGAGATGCCGAGGCGATTCGCGAGTTCTGGCCGGCGGTGATACAGAACCTGAAGGGCGCGGAAGGTTATGTCAACGAGCAGGGCCTGTTCAGCGCCCCGTTCTGGAACTTCTTTGACTGGACCCGCATCGACCAGAACCAGAAAGTGGTTCTGCACAACACGCTGTTCTTTATCGGGGCCATCGATGCCGCGGTGAAGATCGGCGATGTTCTGCAGGATGACCAGCATGATGCGTGGCTCAAATCCCTGCGTGCCCGTCTGGTCTCGGGAGCGAATCGCCTGTGGGACGAGAAGAAGATGTCGTACCCGGATTCCGTGCGAGACGACGGGACGATCAGCCCGAGCACGTGTCAGCACACGAGTTTTCTCGCGGTGCTGTTTGACGTCATCGATCCGAAGAATGTCGAGGCGGCCCGCCGCAATATTCTCAACCCGCCGGAAGGCATGGTTCAGGTGGGATCGCCGTTCGCATCGCTGTACCTGCTCGACGCGATGGACAAACTCGGCCAGCAGGAGGAGGTCGTCCAGGAGATTTACCGCAAGTACACGCCCATGATCGATGCGGGTGCCACGACGGTATGGGAGAGTTTTTCCAGCGGGACGACGGGCGGCGGCGGATTCCCGACACGCAGTCACTGCCATGCATGGTCGTCTGCCCCCAATTATTTCCTGCCGCGGATCGTGCTCGGCTATCGACCTCTCGCGCCGGCCTCCCAATCGGCCGAGATCAGTCCGTGGCCCTGCGGGCTGACGTGGGCCAAGGGCACGATCGCCACGGCGGCCGGACCCGTGCAGGTCGAGTGGCGGCTGGACGGCGACAAGCTCGATGTGAAGTGCGTTGCGCCGGCCGGCATGCAGGTTTCCTTTGCCAGGAACAAAAGCCTCGAAGGAAAGAGCGTGACGTTCAACGGCCAGAAGCAATAGGGAACGAAAACCGCCTCATTCTCCGGAATGAAATCATGGACTCGCAGAAGGTCCTGTTCGTTGACGCCGGCACCGGTTTCTATCGGATGGCGCGCTACCCCATCGGCGATTTCTTCGGACCGATTGACCTGGGGCTGCACCTGGCCGGCAAGTACAACAGCCTGAACATCGGCGTGGGAATTCTCGCCGGTTCGATTATTCCCGGCTCGAACCGTCTGTTTTTCACGGGGTTTTCCCAGGCCTGGGGCGGTTTCTACGTGTCGTCGATCGGCGGCGCGGGACTGGTGTTCGACAATCTGGGCGTCAACTGCGTGGCGCTTGTCGGCAAGGCCCCGACGCCTTCGATCCTGTACTTGAATCGAGTGCACGGCGAAGAAATCGAGATCAAGATTGAACCCGTGGATCTGCGACTGGTGTGGGAGCAGGGACGCGGCGGCATCTACGGACTTCTCGATCACGCTTGGGATCGCTTCGGGTCCAGCTATGCCACGGATCCGCGGATTCTGGCTGTGGGGCCCGCGGCGCTCGCGACGGATTTCGGCGCCATCGGGTCGGTGCCGATTACCGACGGCAAACTGACGACGGTCGACACGTGGGCCGGTCGCGGCGGGTTGGGCAGCAGGATGCTTCGGCAGCACGGCGTTGCGGCGATCATCTACGGAGGAACCCACCTCAGCGAGGATTTTCGCGACCGCAAGGTGGCGGACCAGTGGTTCCAGGACAAGTACCAGAAGAAGATGCTGGCCAAGGACGTCGAGGCGACGATGAAGTACCGCTTCGATCCGCGATTCGACACGGGCGGCACCTTCGGAGTGAATTACGCGTCCGTCGGCGGCAAGATCCTCGCGTTCAACTATCGCACGATCTACATGGGAGAGGCTGATCGGCGGCAGATGCACGAGAAGTTCATCGTTGCGCATTATCTGCGGCAGTTCAACGAAGAGACGATCGTGCCGCGCCAACAGCGCACGTGCGGCGAACCGTGCCCGGCGGTCTGCAAGAAGAGCCGCGACGAATTCAAGAAGGACTTCGAGCCCTACCAGACGATGGGGCCGCTTTGCGGGATATTTGACCAGCGGGCGGCCGAACAGTTGAATCATCACGCGGATCGCTACGGCTTCGACGCGATTTCCGTGGGCGGTGTGCTCAGTTGGCTGATGGAATGCCTGGACCGCAGGCTGCTGACGCCCGAGGATCTCGGTGTGCGCGGCACTCCGGTGTTTTCAACCGACGGATTCTCCCTGGAAAGCGATTCGAAGCGGAACGCCGAACTCGGCATGGAACTGCTCGACTCGATCATCCACAAGCGCGGCATCGTCAACATGGAGGAGGGCGCTCGCAAGTTTGCCCGGCGGCTTTCCCGCGACAAGGGGAAAGCGGTGAGCGACCCGTTCGTCTATGCGGCATTTGCCCGCAACGGATGGATGGTGCCGAATCAGTACTGGACTCCCGGCGTGCTTTCGCCCATGGCCATGATGGGCAAGTACTACATGTATTACGGCGGCGACTTCGTGCCGCCCCGCACGCTGGGCCGCATGAATGCCGAGCGGTTCCGCGGCGAGCTGATCATGGATAACCTCGGCCTTTGCCGTTTCCATCGGCTCTGGGCCGAGGAGATGCTTCCGGAAATCGTCGGCTCACTCTTCGGATTGAAGAACGAGTACCTCAAGAGCATTTCGGTAACGGCCAGTCGGATCAACAGCCGCAATTCGTCGGTTTTCTGGGAATCCGAGCGCAACATGGACTACGTGCACACGTTCCTGCTGCGTCACAGGGAGGTGGAGGGAACCAAACGCCCGGAACTGGACGACTGGATCTCGCAGTTCGAGCGAGACAAACAGGAAGCCTCCTACTCGTTCTGGTGCGAGATCTTCAAGGGGATCCACGAGTCGCTGCGCGAGTTCAACTGATCCGCATCGGTGCGTGATCAGTCCCTTCCGCGCGGGCGTGATGTCGGCGGTTGCCAGAAATCACCGCCGCTTCGGAAATCGTCGAATCGCTGCCGATGAGTTGCCCTGCGAAAGAACTTCGCCACGGGCGGCGTGATGAACCGCGACGCATTTCCAGACGCATAGGGCGACCACCGGTTGGCCGTGTAGACCATCTCCGGATAGGTGACGCAGAGAGACTGCCGGGGACGGGTCAACGCCACATAGAACAGACGCCGCTCCTCCTCGATCTGGTTGAGATCTCCCTGGGCGCGAATGAACGGGAACGAATCGTCGAGGGCGGAAATCACGAAGACCGCATCCCACTCGAGGCCTTTTGCCGAATGAACCGTGCTGAGCACCAGATGGTCCTGGTCGGGCTTGGGGCCGCGACCGATATCGCCTGTCGAAGTCGGCGGATCAAGAGCCAGGTCGGCGATCATGCGGCCCCGGTCGGGAAATCGCTCGGCAATCTGCTGCAGTTGTTCCAGATCGCGCATGCGCGCGTCGGAATTGTCGTACGTGTTCTTCAGGATCGGCTCGTAGAAATCCGTGACGTATCGGAGTTGTCCCGCCACCGAATCGCCATCGGGGTCTGACAGGCTGTTCATCAGCTTGACGAATTTCGGCCAGACTTTGCACGCTGAGGATGTCGGCTTGAAGTCGCGCCAGGCTCGCAGATCCCCGGACGATGCGAGCAGGATGTCCATGATCTGGACGGCCTTGCGCGGACCGATGCCTGGAAGCAGTCTGAGCACTCGCGTGCCGGCCGTGATGTCCCGGTAGTTTTCAGCCAGCCGCAGGAACGCGAGCACGTCCTTTACGTGAGCTGCCTCGACGAATCGCAGTCCGCCGTACTTCACGAACGGAATGCCGAGACGCGCAAGTTCCGCTTCGAGCATGATCGAATGATGCGAGGCCCGAAACAGCACTGCCTGCTGCCGCAGCGGCGTGCCGGCTTCGTGATTCGACTGGATCCTGCGGGCGACGAAATCGGCTTGCCCCGAGTCGTCCCCGCACGCGACGAGCATCGGTTTCTCGCCGTCCTTGCGGTCGGTCCAGAGTGTCTTGGCGTATTTTTCCCGGGACTCGGCGATGATGGCGTTGGTCGCATCGAGGATGGGCTGGACGCTGCGGTAGTTCCGTTCGAGCTTGACGATGACGGTCCCCGGAAAGTGCTCGGGAAAATCGAGAATGTTGCGCACCGTCGCCGCGCGGAACGAATAGATGCTCTGGGCGTCGTCGCCGACCGCCGTCATGCCGCGCCCGTCGGGTCGCAGCTTCCGGAGGATTTCGGACTGAAGGCGGTTGGTGTCCTGGTATTCGTCGACCAGCACCGCGTCGAATCTCTCACGCACCCTCTGCCCCGCATCCGGATCGCTCATCAGTCCAAGCCAGAAGAGAAGCAGGTCGTCGAAATCCAGGATGTCGCACTGCTGCTTGCGCTGCGTGTACATCCGGAAAAGTTCGGTCATCTTCTCGAGACAAGGCTCCTTCTCGGGATAGTGTTGCTCGACGACCTTATCAAGCGGCATCTGCGAGTTGACGCAAAGGCTGTAGATCGCCATCAGCGTCTCTTTCTTGGGAAACGCGGCGGCCGACTTCGGCAACTCCATCTCGTCGCGCAGCACCTCCATGAGATCTTCCGAATCGGTCCGGTCGTGGATCGTGAAAGCCGGATTCAGGCCGATCGCGCCGGAGTACGTGCGCAACAGGCGAGCGCCCGTTGCGTGGAACGTTCCGCCCCAGACCTTGTCGGTCGAAATCCGCGGCGAGTCGCCGTCTTTCGCATCGTGCAGGCGGGCCAGCAAAAGCGATACTCGATGCAGCATCTCCGCCGCGGCCCGGCGCGAAAACGTCAGCAGCAGAATCCGCGTCGGCTCGATTCCCCGCTCGATCAGAGCCGCGACGCGATGCACGAGCGTCATGGTCTTGCCGGTTCCTGCGCCGGCGAGGATCAGCAGCGGGGCGTCGCCGTGCTGAACTGCCTGTTGCTGCCGGTCGTTCAATTCCGCGAGAATCGCGTTGGAAATCCGTTCGGGCATCGCTGAAGTTCCGTCATCTTGTCGCGATCCTTGCGAGTTGTTTTCGTCGATGAATTTCGGCTCGGTCATTCTTTTGCAGGCAGCAAGACGATCACGAGGGATGACTTGGCGCTTCCGTCTGCCAGACTCGCCCGCACTTCGACTTTGGCTTGCTTCACTTCACGCAAGGCCGGAGCCGGAACAAATTTCCAGTTCAGTTCGATGGAAGATTCCGCCGGGATTTCCTGCGAGTGGAGTTTCTTGCCTTCGGCCACTTCGCCGGCCCCCTCGAATTCGAATCGCACCTGTTCGGCCCGTTTTCCCAGGTTGAAAGCCCGCACCTTCAAGGGCAACGGGTCCGACGAGATGTGCTTCAGGCGATAGCCGGAAGTTTCAGCCGCGAAGGTCTTCGAATCGAGTTCGAGCCGCATGACGACGGGCCCGACGTTGGAGCGTTTGCCCGCTTCGGGGAATTGCGAGAGCTTTCGGGCCTTGGTTTCGGTGTTCAGTTTTCCATCAAGCCGGTTGCGGTCGAGCCATACGTACACGAGGCCGTCTGGCACGGGGAGAATGCCCTTGTCGGTCGCGGACAGCACGCGGCCGTCGATGCCTTCCAGCCGCTGAACGGGCGCGTCGAAGGGAACGGTCGTCTTGTTGTCGCTCTTGCCCGTGTACAGGACCAGCACGGCCTGTTTGTCGTCGCCGAACACGCGAGCCCGCTGCACTGAATCGGGCGAGCCGGTCCAATCCCCCAGGTACTGCTTGTGCGAGAGCGCGCGGACCATCTGCGCATAACCGGCCATGCAGCGGAGCGGGTCGCCGTTGCGGGCCATCATACCGAAGTTGTTGTCGTTCTCTTCGTAGTACGGATAGACGAAGGGAAAGTGCCTTGCGATGCCGCAGGCTCGCGCCTCGACCGCCTTCATGATAATATCCAGCGCGCTGTTGGCGTCCTCGTCCAGCGGCGGGCGTCCCGGGCCTTTCTTCCATGGCCGGCCGCATTCCGTAAGCCACAGCGGCATCCCGGCATGTCCGTGCCGCTCCAGCCATGTGCGGTACTTCTCAACCAGCGACTCCATTTCAGGAGCGCGCGAGTAGGTGTGGAAACTCAACAGGTCAATACTGTCGAACATGCCGTTGGCGTAGCAGGCTTCAAGAAATCCCTCGTGGTAATTCGCCAGGACACCGCCCACGATCGGACGCGAAAACGGCATGGACTGCAGGCCGAATACGACCGATTTGACGACAGCGGCATACTGATCACCCGGCAGGTCGTCGCCAAAAAAGATATCGGGCTCGTTCCAGATTTCCAAAGCTCCCCACGTCGACTGCCACCGCCCGGCAATGTCGACCCACTGCCGTGAAGTCGCTGCCAGATCCCCGGGATATTTGCCCGAACGGCCCAGCCACGATGGCGCGTCATGACACATCTCGAGTACTTCGATGCCATGGCTCGCATACGATTGCCGCAAAGTCGAATAGCCGTCGGGCGTTTCCCAGTCAGTCTCGTTCGCGTCGCGACTGATCGCTCTCCACGACAAACGCTCGCGACTCATCCCGATCCCGGATCGCTCAAGTACGCGAACCAGTCCGTCGCGGACCGCGCGGTCCTTCACCAGCCAGGACATTGCCGCATCGATCGCGAAAAACGTGTCCCGCTTGCCCGAGTACGCCGGTACCGCGGCGATGCCGAACTCGCGCGATGACTTCGGGAATTCGATCTCGTAATATCCGGCCGGCAGTTTGACCTCGACCTGAAGCGACCCATCGTCTCCCCTGACGGCCTTTCCCGATCGGACGTCGCGCCGCCAGTAGTCCCGGAGCGTGTAGGTCTCTTCCTCGGCCTGAGGCGCACTCGAATTGCGCCATTTCAGCACCGTGGCCACATCCGGTTCGACGAAAAACTGGGCGACATCCGCCGCTGCCAGATCCCCGCCTCGGAGTTGCTTCGTCGCACTGATGCCCGCGGCCACGACCAGAAATCCGAACAGCAACAGCCGCGTACTTTGACGGGTGCGCATCGCAGTTTCCTCTTCATTTCTTGGCTCAGAACGAATCTCGTTCGCTAGTTTCCGTCCGCTGTGACTGGTCTCCCACGCAGGCACTGGAATCACGGAGCAGGTGATCATGCAGCAGACCTCGCTGTTTTCTCCGTGCCTCGTGCGAAAAAATCTGAGTCGCGTAGCGACGGCATGAAGGTAGCCGTGGGTTTCAACCCACGGCATCCGGCATCCGGCATCCGGCATCCGGCATCCGGCATCCGGCATCCGGCATCCGGCATCCGGCATCCGGCAT
>CAIPEB010000134.1 GCA_903863885.1 uncultured Planctomycetaceae bacterium
GACCCGCATTCGCTTGCAACTATCTCCGAAAAAATGTCGGCAAAGTGATTGTCGCCGGATGCTGGCATGCGTATATTCGTCAGGCTCTTTTCTGTCCTATTAGGCATATATCGCCTGGCGCGGATCTCCAAGATTCCGGGGAGGATAACCATGGCCAAGCCCAAGAGAAGCCGGGGACGACCCTTTGTGGAAGAAATCACCGAGTCGCAACGCCGCACGCTTCGCGCGATCCAGGACTTCATTGCCCACCGGAAGTACCCGCCATCGATGCAGGAGCTGGCCGATGCCATGGGCATGAAGCCGGCCAGCGCCCACGGGCTGGTGAACCAGCTGGAGCGGAAGGGCTACGTGCGGCGGGAGCCGAAGAAGGCGCGGAGTCTGGCGGTCATCCGACAACCGGAAGAACTCACCAACGAACTAGTGCCGGTGCCGCTCGTCGGGAACGTGGCGGCCGGGCCCCTGATGCTGGCGGAAGAGAACATCCTCGGGGAAGTCCTCGTGGATAGCAACCTCGCCCGCCGCGGGCGGTGTTTTGCCTTGAAAGTTGCGGGCGAGAGCATGAAGGGCGCGGGCCTGCGCAACGGATACCTCGTGATCGTGCGTCAGCAGCCCGTCGCCGAAAACGGCGATATCGTCGTGGCCCTGGTCGCGGGCGAAGCGACCGTCAAGCGATTGTACATTCGCGGAGATCAGATCGAACTGCGGCCGGAGAATCCGCGATACAGGCCGATCGTGATCGATGCGGAAAGCGAAATGAGCATTGTCGGGAAAGTTGTCGGGGTAAGTCGTTCCACGGGAGTTTGACACCATGTCGAGGCAGTATTCGATACCCACCGTGTTGCGGATGGTCCCCAATTGCCTGCTGAAGGCGTTCTTCGCGCAATTGGGGTACGACGATCCGGAGTTTCCCTGGAACCGTCTGGGGGAACGAGACGTAGCGCCGATGATCAAGTGGATCGGTCTGCTGCCCCGCCATGCGCAGAACGCGGTCGACGCGGAGTTCCGGCGGGTCTTCGATGTGTCATGCCGAGCCGGCCTCGAGACGCTGTTTGAAGCGGCGGTTACCTGCGGTGACCGGACGCTGGCCGCCGACATGCCTCGCGATGTGGGGTTCTACGCCAAGGCCATGTGGGTGCGGCTGCATCGGCCAGACGTCTTCGACAGGGCGACGCGCATCCACCAGATCGAGCACATTGCCTGGTGGCGAAAACGCTGGGACTTGCCGCGCCGCGCGCCGGATATGTCCGACGTAGCCCTGGCTCGCCTGAAGAACAGGATCTCGGACCTGCTGACATCGACGCAGGGACGGGGACAGGTCTGCACGATCGATACCATGTCGCGCGCCGACGGCACCGACTATTTTATGGCCTACCCCGACGATTTCGTCTGGAATTTCTTTACCCACGGCAACGACGGCCTACTCGGTTCGCAAGCCGTCTGTCCGACGTTTTCTATCGTCTTCGCTTACCGGCGCGACGAGGGCTCGCTGGAACTGTTCGGCAAAGTCTCCGCCGACCTGAAGCGACAACTCGAGGAGATCTTCGCGGACGTGGTGCTCGATGCGAAACTGGGCCCGTGGAATCCGAATGTCTGCTACGAACTCGATCATCTGAAGGACCGGTCATTTCGGCTGGAGACGGCCCCGGAAGACCAGTTGCGCGTGAGCATCGAGCAGATGCGTCTGACGCTCAAGAACAGCGGCCGGCGGATCTGGGTTTCCGTCAACGTGAACGACCCGTTTGACAACATCCACCGGGCGTTGGATGAGTGTTTGAATAAGGAAAACGTGTCGTTGTCCGACGTCATCGTCACACGGGTCACGCTCTGTTTCGACTTCCTGCCCTTGGCAGGCCGAGCCTCAGGCCGTGTGAAGTTCAAAGTGGGGCGTCCGAGCACGTGCACTCTGCGGAACCAGCCGCCCGATCACGTGGAACTGATTCTGAAATACCTGCGACTGTGGAGGATCGATCGTGCACGACGCATTGACCTTGGTCTTGCGGCGACTGGAACTTGACCCGCCGGTGTTCCACGCCGACGAGTTCCGCGACGACCTGGAACCATGGCGAACTCAGTTGGAAGCGGCGGGCGTACTGCAGAGGATTGCAGCGTCCGCTTCCGCGAGTTGTCCGTACTGCTGCGATGATTCCCCGCGGCGAGTGATCTTTGTGGAAAACGGGCAGGCCGATGGGAAGCGGGGCTTTCTGTCCTGTCCCGAATGCGGAGTCTTCGAAGTTCCTCCGGAGCGTCTGCAGCGATGGACCGTCGATATTCGCGGCTTTCTCAGCCACGCTTTCGCGGGCAGCGGAGCCGCAGTGCGGGCCTCGCGAAACGTCCGTGCGCGCCGATCAAATGAATGCCAAACCATCGCCCACGGTGATCGGTTTCAGGCTCCTCTGACACGCCTTTTTGAAAGATTTTCGAAATTGTTTGCCTGCGCGCTGTTCACTCTTGCGCTAGCGCGCCGCGCGCATCATTCCCAGACTTTCGGGGGAATTTTGACCCTTGCGGCCCCCCTCGCTGGCATGATTTGCGCGCACCTGCGCGCACTCATGCGCAACCTGCGCTAGCCCTGCGCGCGGCCATGCCAGACTAGGCAAAAGTTGCAACGCGCGTTCTGCTGATTTCGTGGTGAATAAAGTTCGTTGCCGGTGTACGAGCCACTGCGAAGTGAACAGTCCACGCGGCAAGTGATCC
>CAIPEB010000135.1 GCA_903863885.1 uncultured Planctomycetaceae bacterium
CCAACTTCCTATCGCTTCCTTCAGACCCCGCCGTTGGCCGACGACGCCCTTGCGAGTCGAATTCTCTTCCCCGTGGACGGGGTGAGGTCGCTTGCTGTCGCAAGCGACTGGGTTTGCCAGCTTCGCTGGGCAAACAAAAGGGCGTTGCCGAGTGAAAACCGGCAACGCCCTCGGATCAGAACAAAACAGGCTGCTCGGGGCCTCCCGCCCACTATTCCATCACGAGCAGCCCATGCTGTTGCCACAGTTATGGCACAAATAACAGTTACCGTTTCGCACGGTGATCATGCCGCAGTTACCGCAGGCAGGCGCGTCGCTCTGGAACCTCGCGAACATATCACTGCGGCTTTGCAGCGATTGTCCGGACTCGTCGAGTTTCGCTGAGATTCCCGCGCGTTCCGGCGCCAACGACTCGACGACCTTGCCGTTGCCTCCGAGTTTGGCGGGAGCCGCCTGCTGCAGCGCCGCGACCTTGGCGGTGACCTGATCAATCAGCGTATTGCGCCCCCGATCCGGTGCGTCAGCCACTTCCTCGGTGTGCTTGGCGGAAGTCCCGTTGTTGGCTTCGCGGAAACCGGGAAGAAACGTCACCCCGAGCCAGCGGAAGATATAATCCACTACGCTCTTGGCAATTCGAATATCCGGATTGGGAGTGTGCCCCATCGGCTCGAATCGAGTATGCGAGAACTTGTTCACCAGCACCTGCAGCGGCACTCCGTACTGCAGACAGATGGAAATCGCGGTTCCAAAGGCATCCATCAATCCGCCGACCGTACTTCCCTCTTTGGCCATCGTGATAAACAGTTCGCCGGGGCGGCCATCGGGGTAAAGCCCGACGTTGATATACCCTTCGTGGCCACCCACATTGAATTTGTGGGTCAGCGACGCACGCGTATCGGGAAGCCGTTCGCGGCGCGGACGACTGGTGGCCTTTTCTTTCTCCGCGGACTTCTCCCCCTCGGATTTCGTCGAGAGAGGCTGACTCCACTTTGATCCGTCACGATAAATGGCCAGCGCCTTCAAACCGAGTTTCCATCCCCAGGTGTAGGCATCGGCGATTTCCTCGGGAGTCGTCTCGGTCGGCATGTTCACCGTTTTGGAGATCGCTCCCGACAGGAACGGCTGGGCGGCCGCCATCATCATCACGTGCGCACGCCAGGGAATGCTGCGCACGCCGTTAGCCGGCTTGAAGGCACAATCAAAGATCGGCAGATGCTCCTGCTTGAGATCGGGTGCGCCCTCGATTGTGTCGTTCTTGTCAAGGTAGCTGAGCACCGATCGGATTTGCGGCTCGTCGTATCCGATCGTCTTCAGCGCCAGCGGCACGGTCTGGTTGATGATCTTCAACATGCCGCCGCCGGCCAGCTGCTTGTACTTCACCAGCGCGATGTCGGGCTCGATCCCCGTGGTATCACAGTCCATCATGAAGCTGATCGTGCCCGTCGGAGCCAGCACCGTGGCCTGGGCGTTGCGGAAGCCGTTGCGGCGGCCGCTCTCGAGCACGCGGTCCCAGATCCGGCGAGCGGCGTCCTTCAGATACGCCGGCCCGGCATCGTCGATCGCATTCACCGCATCGCGATGCATCTGCATCACGCGGAGGAACGGCTCGCGGTTGGCGCCATAGCCGTCAAACGCACCCACAACCGAAGCGATCTCGGAACTGGCCAGGAAGGCCGATCCATGCAGAATGGCCGTGATCGCGCCGCACAACCCCCGCGCGGCACTCGAATCGTACGGCAGACCGCTGGCCATGACGACACTGCCCAGGTTCGAGTAACCCAAGCCCAGCGGACGGAAGCGGTGGCTGTTTTCCGCAATCCGGTCCGTCGGATAACTCGCGTGATCAACCAGCACTTCCTGCGCGATGAAGAACAGCCGGCAGGCCGCCTGAAAACGATCCGTGTCAAACGTGCCGTCCTCACGGCGGAATTTCATCAGATTGATGCTGGACAGGTTGCAGGCCGTGTTGTCCAGGAACATGTATTCGCTGCACGGATTGCTCGCGTTGATCCGCCCCGAATTCGGACAGGTGTGCCAACGGTTAATCGTGCTGTCGTACTGCACGCCCGGATCACCGCAATGCCAGGCACACTCCGCCATGCGGCTCAACAGCCATTTCGCCTCGAACTCGGGACCCTGCTTGCCGGGATCCGTCACCCAACGCGTGGCCCACTTGCCGCCCCGCTCGGCCGTTTCGAGGAACTCATCGGTCAACCGCACCGAAAGGTTGGCGTTCTGGAACAGAATCGAACTGTAAGCTTCGCCGTTAAAGTTCGCCTCGTAGCCGCCCTTCTCAATCAGCGTGTGGGCTTTCTTCTCTTCTTTCCACTTGCACTCGATGAACTCGAGAATGTCGGGATGCCACACCTTCAGCGACTGCATCTTGGCGGCGCGGCGGGTCTTTCCGCCCGACTTCACCACGGCTGCGATCTGATCGTAGACGCGCATGAACGACAACGGACCGGAAGGCCTGCCGCCCCCCGACAGCTTCTCGCGATGCGACCGAAGCGTCGACAGATCCGTGCCCGTGCCGGAACCGAACTTGAACAACATCGCCTCGCTCGTGGCCAGGCGCATGATGTCTTCCATGTTGTCTTCGACGCTCTGAATAAAACACGCCGATGCCTGAGGATACTCGTACGGATTCTCGGGCATCTCGACCTGCTCGGTCTCGCGGTTCCAGAACCAGTTGCACCGGGAACCGCTCACGCCATAGTGACGGTGCAGCCCGACGTTGAACCAGACCGGCGAGTTGAACGAACCGTGCTGATGCAGACAGAGCCACGTCAACTCACGATAGAACTGCTCGCCGTCCTCGGCACTCGCCAGATACCCGTCCTGAATCGCCCAGTCGGCAATCGTCCGGGTCACGCGATGAATCAGATGACGAACACTGGACTCCCGCTCGCTCGTCCCGTTCTCCCCGTAGAAATACTTGCTGACCACAACATTGGTCGCCAACTGAGTCCACGTGGCCGGTATCTCGCAATCCCGCTGCTCGAATAACAGTTCGCCATTCTCGTCCTTGATCTGGGCCGACCGAAGTTCCCACTCGACCGTGTCAAACGGATCGGCAACGTCTGTCGGACAGAAGACAGCCTTGATCTTCATTCCGGCGGCGCTGGACCGGCCACCGGAGGCGTTGGATCGGCTGCTCTTCCCCATTTGTTCCGTCGTCGCGGCATTCGTCATCCAAAGTTCCTCCTAAACTTAGGCTGCCATCAGTCGGACCCTACCGGGACCAGAATCCTATCGGAAACATCTATACAAATATACAGTACAGACAGATGCAACAAGGGCACCGAATCGGGGCAACGCTGAAAAAAGACACAAAAGAAAGGGTGGCAACGCCATAACCGCCACATACCACATATTGTATCGACAAAGATGCAGGACACAATATTTGGCGGTGAAGGGGAAAGTTTACACGATCACGGACGTTCGTCAATCATCTGCTACCGAGCTAGCGAATGTGTTTTTCCGCCAATACTTTGCGACAAACGGGCCCATGACCGCCCGAGAGGCCCGAAGTGAATCTGCGCTCACTAATTCTTTACAAGTTCTTAACTTACGGGGTACTCCCGCACCGGAGCGAACCGGAAGGCAAGCGGAAGAAAATCTACGGAAAAAATGGAAGCCGTTTCACTGGAAATCCAGCCATACCAGGCAAGCTGGGAAGTGAGTCTGGAGTCTGGAGTCTGGAGATTCAATCCGACTACCGACTAAAGGCACCGACAGCGCATAAAAAAAGCCACCGCGTAAGGGTGGCTTGCGGAGCATTGACCCACATCAGGCAACCTGAATGCGGCTGATCCGTACTTTGGTGAACAATTGGCGGTGTCCCGTTCGCCGCCGAAAGTTCTTGCGGCGACGCATTTTCTGAACAGTCAACTTGTCACCCAGCTCGATGCCCAAGACCTCGGCCGTCACTTCGGCTCCGGCCACCGTCGGCTGGCCCAACTGAAGGCCGCCGTCGGTTCCAACAGCCAAGACCCGGTCAAATTTCAGTTCTGTGCCGGTCGTCGTATTGCGGTAGTCGAGCACCACTTCCTGGCCTTCCTCGACTTTGTATTGCCGGCCACCATCCACGAAAATCGCGTACATTGCGAGACCCCTCGATTACGTTTGCCCGTCAGCAAGTCCAGTAATCTACTGGAAAACAAAGCGAGCGTCGAGCCCTTTCAAGGGCTAATGACACATTCTCTATTTATCCCAAACACCACACACCACGTATTTATCGCAGACACAGCCTGAAGCTCGTCCGCAATTCGGCCCCCGCACAACCTCGGGCTTGGAAACTCGGCGACGGAAGACGAACGCGAGTACCTTGCGGCCCTGAAGACCGGCGGGAGTCCATCAGACCGGAAGCACGATTTCCCGGCCTTCCTGATCCCGGCAGTCCAAGTCCAGGTGTTCGGGGTACAGGCCTTCACTGCCAAGGATCTGGACGACCATTCCGCCCTCTTCCTCCAGCCGTGAGATTTCCCGGCGTTTGCGGTTGTTGAGGTACGAGGCGACTTCATCATTAACGCGAACCGTTACCCGACAGACGGCCGGTTGTTGGCCGGCGAGCATGAGCATGCGGATCACTTCGATTGACATGCTTTCCGCCGTCTTGACGACGCCTCGCCCGCTGCAGCACGGGCAGTCGGCGTACACGCTTTTCTTCAGGCTGGGCCGGATGCGCTGGCGGGTCATTTCGATCAGGCCGAAGGGACTGGTCCGCAGGATCTTGGTGCGTGCCCGATCGCGTTTCAGCGAATCGCGCAGCGAGCGTTCGAGAGTGCGGCGGTGTTTTTCCTTGCGCATGTCAATGAAGTCATTGACGATCACGCCCCCCAGATCCCGCAAACGCAACTGGCGGGCGATCTCCTTGGCCGCGGCGAGGTTGAGTTGGTAGGCGGTTTCCTCGGCCGAGTCCTCGGCGCGGAAATTTCCGCTGTTGACGTCGATTGCCACGAGCGCTTCGGTCTGGTCAATGACGATCGAGCCGCCGCCGGAAAGCGGCACCTCGCGCTTGTGGATCCGGGAGATTTCCGACTCGAGCTTGTACTTGTGGAACAGCGGCTCGCGTCCCTCGTACAGCTGCAGGTGGCTGACGAACCGGGGCATGACCAGCTGAAGGAACTCCTTGGCCCGTTCGAAGGCCGAAGGCTCATCGACGTAGATCGCATCGACGTCGGACGTGAAGATATCGCGGATCGTGCGGATGATCAGGTCGCTTTCCTCGTAGATATCCACGGGCGCGGCGCTGCGGCGAATCCGGCGCACGATGACCTTCCACAGGCGCAGCAGATAGGCCATATCGCGGGACAGTTCTTTCTTGGTGCGGTCCTGTCCGGCGGTGCGGACGATGAACCCGAGCCCCTTGGGCGGATTCAGTTCGAGCAGGTTTTCGCGCAGACGACGTCGAGCGACTTCGTCCTCGATCTTTCGTGATACGCCGAGCCGTCCGAGCGCGGGCATCAGCACGAGGTAGCGACCGGGAATACTGATGTACGTGGAGAGCGTCGGCCCCTTCGCGCCGATCCCCTCCTTGATGACCTGGACGAGCACTTCGTCGCCGCGGCGAAAAACATCCTGGATCGGCGGCTTGATGCGAGGGCGGCCTCCCATGCGGTGTCCGCGGCGCCGGGAGCGTCCGCGATCGTTGGGGCGGCTGTCCGAGTCATCGTCGTCGCCGTATCGACCGCCGTGTCCCTCAGCCATCTGCTGGGGATCGTAGCCGCCCTGCCGGAAATACTGGGGCTCGACGTCGCTGATGTGCAGGAAGCCGTTCCGCCCGACCCCGAAGTCCACAAAGGCCGCCTGAATGCTGGGTTCGATATTGACGATGCGTCCCTTGTAGATGTTGCCCACCAGGTTGTCCTGGCTGGCTCGCTCGATATACAGTTCCTCCAGCAGGCCGTCCTCGATAATGGCGATTCGGCACTCCTCCGGCTGGGATACGTTGATGAGCATCTCTTTTTTCATAGGCGCTGCTTCTTTCGACACGGTAGGAGTCTCTGATTGTTGTTTCTGCCGCATGGATGGTCCTTCGCCTGGCTCCGGGGGCGCTGCTAACGCAGCAGTTCGGGTGCAACCTTGCGAAGCTCCTCGCGGACGTAATTGTCTACTTCGCGCGCGGTGTAAAGCTGCATCGCGCGGCGGGCAACTACCTCGCACTGCGGAATGGACACGCTGCGGCACACACGTTTGATTTCCGGAATGGCGCTGGGCGGGACGCTGAATCCGCGCAGTCCCAAGCCAAGCAGCAACATCGTGTAACTGACCTCGCCGCTCATCTGACCACAGACGCTGACCGGCACCCTGGCGGCGGCGGCGGCGCGGATGGTCAGATCGATCAATCGGAGCACGGCCGGGTCGCTGGCCTGGTAGCGCTCCGCGACTTCGCTGTTGCCTCGGTCCACAGCGAGCGTGTACTGGACGAGATCATTGGTCCCAATGCTGATGAAGTCGACTTCCTTCAGCAGTTGATCGAGCATCATCACGGTGGCTGGCGTTTCCACCATGATGCCGACGGGAATCTGGCGTTCAAACGGCTCGCCTGATTCCTCGAGATCTTCCATGGCATCGGCAAGCACCATCTTGGCCTGCCGCAGTTCCTGGAGCGTGGTGATGAGCGGAAACATGACCTGCACGGGCCCCAGGGCGCTGGCACGCAGCACCGCGCGCAGCTGGGTGCGGAACAGGGGCAGATTCCGCAGGGACAGTCGGATCGCCCGCAGCCCCAGGTCCGGGTTGCGTTCTTCCTGCTGCGGCTGCCGTCCCATCTTGTCGGCGCCCAGGTCGAGCGTCCGGATGGTGACCCTCCGGTCGCCCATGGCCCGCACCACCTCGGCGTAGGCCTGAAAATGGTCCAGCTCGCTGGGCTCCTGCTCCAGCCCCAGGTACAGAAACTCGGTGCGGTACAGCCCGATGCCGTCGGCGCCTCGCGCCAGGGCAGACTGCACTTCGCGGGGAAATTCGATATTCGCCTGCAGCAGCAACCGCTCGCCATCCGTGGTCTCAGCCGGCAGATTCCGCAGACCGCGGAGCTGCACCTCCAGCGAGCGATGGTCCTCGGCGCCTTTCTGGTAGCGATCGATCGTGGCCTCATCCGGCTGCAGGATCACGCGTCCGTGATCTCCGTCGACGATCACCGAATCGCCCCCGGACACCTGCTCGAGAAACGAACCGACCCCGACGATCGCCGGAATCTCAAGCGCTTTGGCGACGATCGCCGTGTGCCCCCCGGCTCCGCCGATTTCCGTAACGAACCCGAGCACGAACTGCCGGTCGAGCAGTGCGGTTTCGGTCGGGCTGAGCGAATGGGCCAGCACCAAAACGGGGGACTTGAGATTCGACAGTTCTTCGCGGCGAGCCCCGAGCAACTGCCGGAGCAACGCCCGTTCAATGTCGAAAATGTCGTGGGCCCGCTCGGCCAGATTGCCGTTGCCCAGCTGCTGGAACACCTGGGCGTAACGCCGCAGCGTCTGGCTGACCGCGTACTCGGGCGAGTAATTCTGCTCGCGAATGAGCTGCTCGACCTGTCGCTGGAGGCCCGGATCCTGCAGCATCATCAGGTGCGCGGCGAAAATCGCCCCGTATTGCTCGCCGATCTGGCTGGAAATCGTGTCGCGGTTGTGCTCGATCTCGGCGGCGACCACCGCGGAGGCACTGCGGAATCGCTGCAGCTCTTCGTCAACGGCGTCGCGCACTACCAATCGGCGAGGAATCCGAAACCCCTCGTTACCGACGATCAGCGCTTCGCCGATGGCTACACCGGGCGAGACGGCAATTCCTTGAAGCGTTTGCATCTTTCGCGCCAGCGTCCGAACCGCGATCCGGATCGCGCGAAGCGCATCAGCGCGTCGGGAGCGATCGATCGATGAGACAGATTCACGGTTCGGTCCGCCTTCACTTCGGTGTTTTGTGATTCGGGCAGCCCCGCCGTCGCCAACGGTCTGGCAACCAAGGGCTGCCAACCTCGAGCTGGACGGCTGTCCGCTGCCTCGTGTTTCGTTGTCGGCCGGTTACTCGCCATTCTCCCCGAAGCCCCCCGCAAACAGATCGGTCAGAGCTTCCAGCGCCTCGCCGGCATCCTCTCCCCTAGCTCGGAGGGTAAGTTGCGATCCCTGGGCGGCCGCCAGGGTCAGGATCGCGAGAATGCTCTTGGCGTCGGCGATTTCGCCGTCGCGGACCAGCTCGATATCCGACCGGAAACGACTCGCCAATGTGACCACGGCATGCGCGGGCCGCGCGTGCAATCCCTGCGGATTGACCACCGTCACCTGCCTGCTTGCCGATTGATACACCATGATGGCAACCAACCCGCGACTGCCGGCCGGCCCGCGTGTGCATAGCCCCGGACCGCCGCAATCGATGTTGTCTCTTGAACAGACGCGCCGCCTCCCGCGAAGCGCGTCGAAAGAATTACGCTACGAATTGATTGTTGTCCGCTTCCTCCAAGAGCTGCTGGATGTCGCCAGCCGTCTTGGATTGCTTGAGAAAGCGGCAGAACGTGTCGTCGCGAAGCTGTCGCGAGATGTTCTCTAACGCCCGCAGATGATCCCCCGGCCGGTCCGGCGGAGAGATCAACAGGAAGAAGAGCTGTACCTTTTCGCCGTCCAGGCTGTTGAAGTCCACACCCTCTGCACTCACCCCGACGGTGCCAACCAGCTGGTCGACGCTCGGGTGCTTGGTGTGCGGAACGGCGACGCCGCGCCCGATTCCAGTACTCCCCAGCTCCTCGCGCTTCAGAATGGCTTTGACGATACTCTCTTTGTCCTCGCCTCGAATCGCGTTCGCATCCACCAACGCCTGCACCAATTCGTTGATTACGGACGGCTTATCGTCCGCGGAAAGATCCGCTCGAATGGCCCCGACGTTGACAAAATCTGCAAACTTCATCTGGATTTCCTCTATTGCAACAAGCCCACTGCCCGGGGTCTGAAATCGAAGTGACGCAGCTGCCGCACGTGGCCTTAC
This sequence comes from uncultured Planctomycetaceae bacterium, assembly GCA_903863885.1. Classification (GTDB taxonomy): domain Bacteria; phylum Planctomycetota; class Planctomycetia; order Pirellulales; family Pirellulaceae; genus CAIPEB01. Next base: position 8,971 of record CAIPEB010000135.1, read on the forward strand.
TCCGATTCGGATTCGGGCTCCAAGGGGACCTCGATCTGCTTTCGCCCCGGCTGACGATGGCCCGCCTGGATGCGTTCCTTGTGTTTTCGCAGCTGCTGCTCCAGCTTATGAAGCACGACGTCCAGAGCGGCAAACAAGTCAGCGGCCCGCTCGGATGCAACAAACTCCGGTGTGTGCTCGGCGGCCACGCGCAGTTCCACTTCCACCGCCTCGCGGTGTTCAAGGTCCACTAGAACGCGAATGGCAGTCAGGCGATCGTAGAACTTCTGGAGTTTGTCCACCTTCTCGGTGATCTTCTCTTGCGTGGCTGCACTGAGATGCCCGTGTTTCGCCGAAATGCTGATCTGCACCCGCTGTTCTCCTTGCTTCTAAACCCAAAGCTCACTTAACCTTGCTTAGCAAGCCAGCCACGAAAGGATAACATTCTAATGAGCCCCGCGGCGTGGCACAAACGCAAAACCCGGCCACGCGGGCGCTGACAACCAACACACAGCATTCTAGTCTAACCTGTCCCTTTTCACTGGGATAGAGCCAAAGCGGTTCCGCTCGACTCAGGGCGATCCGGACGCGGGACCAACACCCGCTTTGGAATCTCGCCTCCTCGAAGCCGGGGCCGCTGACGGAGCCGGGCCGGCTTTGGACTCCGCACGGTCGACCGCCGGCGGCGGAGTCGCCGAGACCGGCCGAATTCGGATTTCCCCGCCTTCCAAAGCCTTGCGCCACTTGAGGATCTTGCTCTTTTCCTGAGCCGGCGGCTGTTCGGGCCGATACAGAAACGTCTTGTCGGTGATGCGCCGCAGATTGGAAATCGCGAGAACCCGCACCAACATCAGCGGGTTCTCCAGCTGCTGTACGAGTTGCTGGGCTCCGCCTCCGTCGAGTTGATCCTGGCTGTACCCCCAGAACAACCGGAATATCGCGGTCGCCTCGTCGCCGTGCAGTTTCTGCAAATCGGCCAGCAGCCGCGTGCCCGTCTCCGCCTGCCGCTGGACGGCCGAACACAGGGTCTCGAAATGGGACTGCCAGTAACTCCGCTGGGCCGGATCGTTCAGCGCTTTCAGCGAGGGCTCGAACACGTCCAGACCGGACAGGCACCGACAGGCCAGCGCACGCACCTCTTCGCGACGAAACTCCGCCCGCTCCAGCAGAGACAGGTTGATCGGTCGGTCCAGCGCAAGAAACCGCTTCAGTTCCTGCGAGGCCGACATCTCGATCTCCGCCACATCCGTTCCATCAACCCACGCCGGCATGGCCCCGGCTGCCTCGACCCGGGCCGGCTCGCGGTCGACCCACGACAGAACCTGCCCTGCCTCGATGGGCTGCTCTCCCGTTGCCTCCTGCCAAACCGCCTGACCCGTCGAAGGCATCAGCCGCACTCGAACGTGCCGCGGCGCCGCCGTCGGATCCTCTCCCTCGGAGAAAAACGGGGTCACTTCAACCGCCAGCGCCGACTCAGAGCCCTTCAGCACCGCGATACCGCTGCGTTCCGGCAATTCCAGCCGAATCCGCGCAGACGCGCTGTCGGCGGAAATAACCACCGCACGACCATAGCTCACCTGAAGCGTCGCCGTCGAAGCATCGCTGGCCTCATGCAGTTGCGCGTTCGTTTCCCCCGAGAACGTGACCTTCACGTTCGGAGAAATGAGCACCTGCGGGCGATACGTGGCCAGCGACAAAAGTCGATCGCCCGGACCGAGCGGCTGGTCGGTGGCCAGACGAAACCAGGCTCCCGTTTCGGCATCAAATCGAGCCAGAACCTGCTCTTCGGAGATATAGCGGCCGACGCTCCTCGCTTCGGGTTTCGCGGGCGTCGCCCCCTCCGTGCCTCCGGGCATTCCCACGGCGGGAGGAGCCGGCTTTTCCTGCGGAGCGGCAGCGACCGTCGGAGGAGACATGACTGCCGGCGGCGACGCGACATTCCCCGGTGGCGATGGCTCCGCCGGCATCTCGCTGCCGCCCGGCTTTTCCGGCGGATCAGCGGGCGCCGCGATCGGCTCGCCGGCCGCCGGCGGCATCGGCTTCTCGGCGGGAGCAGCCTGCTCCCCGGGCACCGAGCCCGCAACAGACTCCTGCGGCTCCGCAGACTCACCGCCCGAGGTCGATTCGGCTTCCGCCGGCGGAACCGGTTGCGAAACCGCTACTGCGGTCTCACCATGCGAAAACAACCGGAACAACGGGTGGGACTGATCGAACGGCCCCATCGCGCGAAGCGCGACCACCGCCAGAACAAACCCGCATGCCAGCGTGATTGCAAGCGAACGCAGAGACAAACGTTTGCCGGGATAATCGCGTCGAGTCCTTGCCGCAGGCCGCACCAGGACAGGCACTGCGATTTCGGCGTTCTCCGCGGATGCAGGACCGCCATCCGCGACCAACGCCGCGGCGGTTTCGCCGGCCGGTTTTCCGGAACCGAGTTCATAGATGCGCGATCGAAGGGAACCCTCGACCCCGATCGGTTCGCCCAGCACCAAGGCCAGTATCTGATGACACGAGGCGACCTCGGCCAGATGCACATCCGACTCCAGGCAGATCTTCTCGAGGTCCGACACCTGATCCGCAACCAGCGTGTTGTCGAGATACTCGGCGATGGTGTTCGGATCCAGCCCGATACCGCGACCATCGACTTTCGGAGCCCCCAGGCGCAATCGTCGAGTCGAGTTCCGGATGCGATGCACCAGATCGCTGGCAAATTTGCTCTCCTCGATCTTGCGGCTGATTTCCTCGGCATCGGCCGGCTCCAGCATGTCGTCCAAGTAAGCCAAAAGGGTCCGCAATGTAAGTCTCATCCGGCTGGCTCCCGCATCCGAGGCGAAAAGGCTCCGCGTGAAATCGCATCCTCTACTTGAATTAGTGGCGACGAACCCCTCTTTTCCGTGCATGCCGCGAGCCACATTCCGGAAAAAAGTCCGCCTCGATCAAAGACGGTCCCGCACTGGCAGTTCACCTGCGGCTATCTTTCAAATCTTCCTTCTCCGGAATTTGGGTTCGTCGAGCAGTTGCTCACGGCGCGGGCGCAACGCGTTCGTTGCTGTGTGTTCCCGACTGCCGGCCCCGTTCATTCCTGCTGGCAGATGCACTGGACTGCGCCGCCAGCAAGTTCGATCGCCCTGATCCCGCCTCGGACACGGTTTCAAGTCGGATTCGCTGGTGGACAGTCTTTTTCCGGTGCATGTCGTCGCTTGCAGGGCCAACGCAACAGCCCTGGAACCACCGTGTCAATGCTCGAATCGGCATCTTTTTACAGGCTTCGGCAGTTCCCCTCGAACCAATCCCCCGCCCTCGCGGAATGTTTTTTCCGTTTTTGGAGAACCTTGTGAAACCTTGGGGGTCAACGTCTGGGATTGCTCGCCCGGCCAGTTAGAATTGGGAGTGAAGTTTCAGGAGGCCGGACCCGAATTCAGCGGAGCGAAGAATGGCGACTGCCACATACCAGCGAGTTCGTCGCAAGCAACTGTTGCGCGAGGCCGAGGGTTATCTGGATCTGGCCACCTTGTTCAGCGATCGCTGGCCGCTGTCATCCACGCTGCGAGACGGATTGGCGCAGCGGACTTTGGATACGTTGGACAATCTGCAAAGCACGAGCGGCTGCAAGGCCATGATTGCCTATCTGCAGGGGCAGGCTCTGCGTTTGATGGAACGTCATCAAGAGGCTATCTACGCCCTGGAAAAGTCGGCCGAACTGGATCCCTCGAACATCCATATCTGGTTGGCACTCGGCTGGTGCTACAAGCGCACAGGCCGTCTCGACCTGGCGATCCAGTCGCTCGAAGAAGCCATGTCCATCGATGCGAACCAGGCAATTGTCTACTATAACCTCGCCTGCTACTGGGCTCTGGCCTGTAACGCCCAGCACTCTCTGACCTATCTCACACGCGCGTTCCAGATGGATCCGACCTATCGCAGTCTCGTGGCCGAGGAACGGGACTTCGATCCGATTCGCGAGGATCCGCGATTCCAGCTGCTCACGGCAACCGTTTACGAGACGGAATAGGTCCGGCTTCACCGATGGCCGGCAGTCTGTTCACGTTCTGGCCGCGTACAGTTCGGCGTATTCGAGAACCCACAGGTCAACGAGTTCGACGAATTTGGCCGGATCGGCTTCTTCGATCTTCTCGAAATACGTTCGGCTGAAGACCTCCTTGTTGCGGATGGTCCCCTTGGCGCCGAGTTCCAGCACGTGCGATGTGTTGAAGGGCCGCACCGTCATCTCCAGCCGGCTGTAGTCGTTGTGGCGGCGTCCTCTGCCTTCCACGCGAAAATCGTCGCGACTGCACGCGGCGCCCCAGCCCCGATCACCGTAGATCGTCTCGCACTGGAAGCCCGGAAAATGCTGAAGCAGGTGCTGAAGGCACTTCTCGATGTGTTCGGACAGATCCAGGCGGTACTGCCCGTGAAGCCGCTTCAGCTCGTCTTCGCCCATTGCCCTGGCAAGAGCTTCTTCGCGGTGGCCGAGCCCGCGGCGATGCCCGCGCTCTACCGCTTTCTGAAGCCGTTCTTCAAAGTCCATAGTCCGCGGCCCTGTTTACAGATGCAGGCGTTTCGCCTCATGCAAGTCACCTGGAATTGCTTGATCGTCCGATGCAGCGTTCTGGACTTCGCCGAGCGCCGCAGCGAATCCGTTCATGACTTCTTGGGAGGCGTATCCTTGTCCGGGTCCTGCTTGCGCTGGAAGAACTGAGCAAGATCGGAAAACGACCGCAGCGGCTCGCGCCCTTCGGCCATCGCGTCGGTGATCGGCTTGACGATCTTCGGCTTCGGAGCCGGCCGCGGCTTGGCGGGTTTCGGTCTGGCTCCGGCGGAAGCGGGCTTGGATGGCGGGCCGGCCTTCGCCGCGCCGGTGCCCGCCGGCCGCTGTGGCCGTTGCGGGCGCTGACCGCCTCCCTGCCTGCCCGAGCCCGAGTCGGCCTCCCGCCTCGGCGGCTTCGGGGCAATCGCCGTGAGGGCCACTCGCCGCCGGTCACGATCGACATCGATCACCCACACACGCAACACGTCGCCGACGCTGACGACTTCGTGCGGATCGCGCACGTAATGGTCGGCCAGGCGACTGATGTGCACCAGCGAACTGTCGGAGATGCCGATATCGACAAAGGCGCCGAAGTCCACGACGTTGAGGACCGTTCCGGTCAGTTCCATCCCGGGCTTCAGGTCCTCGAGCTTGAGCACGCCGCGCCGAAACAGCGGCGGCGTGAGATCTTCGCGAGGATCGCGGCGGGGCTTCGTCAGTCCGCTCAACAGATCCTTCAGCAGCATCTCCCCGATTTCCAGCTCTTTCGCCAACTCGGCGGGATTCACTCGAGCGGCACGTTCGGCCAGCGATTCGCTGCGGGGTACGACATCCGCCGCGCCGCTTTGAGACGCGCCTTCCGCAGCCGCTGCCGACTTGCTGCCCACGACCCCCGCGAGTTCCGACACGCTGCTGTTCAGTTTTTCCAGCAGCCGCAACGCCACACCGTAGCTCTCGGGGTGGATCCAGGTGGCGTCCAGCGGATTGTCGCCGTCGACGATCTTGAGGAACCCGGCGGATTGAATGAACGTGGCTTCGCCGATGCCCGGCACCTCACGGAACTGCTCACGATTCCGGAACGGTCCGTGTTCCCGACGGTAGTCGTAGAAACGGCGCGCCGTCAGCTGATTCAACCCGGACACGTAACTCAGCAGAGCCGGACTCGCCGTGTTCGCGTCGACCCCCACAAAATTCACGCAGGACTGTACTACCGCGTCCAGCGATTCGCGCAGATGTTTGGCCTTGATGTCGTGCTGGTACAGCCCAACGCCGATATTCGAAGGATTGATCTTCACGAGTTCTGAAAGCGGGTCGAGCAGCCGTCTGCCGATGGATACCGCGCTTCGCAAGACGGCGTCGCAGTCGGGCAGTTCTTCGCGGCCCGTCGGGCTGGTCGAATAGACGCTTGCCCCGGCCTCGTTCACGATCACATACGCCACGTCGTCCTGGCCCATTTCTCGCGAAAGCGTCTCGGCCACCAGCTGCTCGCTGTCACGGCAAGCGACGCCGTTGCCGATCGCAATGAGGCTGATCCCGTGGCGCCGGATCATGTCCGCCAGGACCGCGGACGCCTGCAATCGCTTCTCTTCGTTGCCGATCACGAAGACCGTGGCATGCTCCAATACGTTGCCGAATTCGTCGAGAGCCGCGAGCTTGCAGCCGCTGCGAAAACCAGGATCCAGGGCCAGAACTCGGCGTCCGTGGACCGGAGGCTGCAGCAGAAGTTTGCGCAGGTTGCGGATGAACACCTCCACCGCATGCTCCTCGGCCGAGTCGGTCAGTTCTCGGCGAATATCGCGTTCCAGGCTCGGGATCACCAGCCTCTGAAGCGAATCGCGGACGCACGCAATGAGAAAATCAGCGTGAGGATGCCCCTCGCTGACCAGCACTTCGACGGCCGCAGCCTGCATCGCTTCGGTGTCGCCTTCGACCTTCACCCGCAGAGCCTTGGCCCTTTCGCCGCGGTTAATCGCCAGCACGCGGTGAGCCGGCACTCTCGATATGGCCTCACGGAAATTCGCATAGTCTTTGAAGGCGGCTTCCAGCTTCTGTCGCTTGCGGTCTTTGGCGGTCAGCCGCTTGGCACGGGCGCGAGAAGCCCTTGAACGCTTCGCAGACGGCGCAGCTTCGGCAGCGACCTCGCCTGCGGCAGCATCCTGCGATGCGACCGCCCCGGTTTCCGCCGCTTCGCCCGACGGTTTCGGCAGTTCGCCTTGCGGCTCGGCAAGCGACGCTTCGCCCTCGACAGGATCGGCTTCCTCGGAATCCAGGTCTTCTGCGTGCACATCCTCGTCGTGCGGATCTTCGTCTTCCGACTCGTCGACCTCGGCGGAAGTCCCTCCGTCGATCGACTCGCCACACTCGTAGACTGCTTCGCTCGAGAGCGGAGCGGCGGACGCCGTCGTATCGATTTCCTCGGCTTGGACCGCCTCAGGCTGCACTTGGGCCGATGCAGTCGCGTCGTCCTGCTTCTCTTCTGCCGCCTCGGCGGCAGCTTCAGCATCCGCAGGCGTCAATTCCCTGGCCGACCGGTCGCTCGACTCCAGACGCGAGCACACAAGTCGCCCCGTACGCTGGAAGATCTTGCGCAGCCGCGAGCGAACTTCGGATTTCTCACTGAATCGTTCGGCCAGCAGGTGCCCGACACCGTGCAGCACCTCTGCGACGGAGTTCAGTTGCCGGTCCGGGCAGACGAAATCGGCGGCTCGGCGGTCGAGATCCGCGGCAATCGGGGCCGCTTCGAGGATCTCGTGCGCAAACGGCTCCAGGCCTCGCTGCCGGGCAATCGTCGCCAGCGTCTGCTTCTTGGGTTTGTACGGGAGATAAATGTCTTCCAGACGTTTGGTCGAGCGGGCTGTACGGATCTGGTCCGCCAGTTCGGGCGTCAGCTTCGCCTGGGATTCAATCGATTTGAGGATCGTCTGCTTGCGTTCCGCCAGCATCCGCAGCTTGGTCGCCTCGATCTGGATACGGCGAATCGCCTCTTCGTCCAGTCCGCCGGTCTGGTCTTTCCGATAGCGGGTAATAAAGGCAACGGTGTTCCCTTCGTCCAGAAGATCGAGTGTTCGCTCGACTTTTGGCAGCGGCAATCCCAGATCGCGTGCGAGGGAGGCCAAGTCAATAGTCACAGGTGAAGCCATAGCATCTCCGCTGCCGAGCAGTACCACTTACGACGCAAACACCAGACAGATCTGGACTTATCAGACCCAGCAATCTAGTGCGCCTGCGGCTTCTTTGTCAATAATTGCCGACTCCGCCTTGCCAACCCATTTTCCACGCACGCCCTCAGCACAAAGCCTGCAACGGGAATTCGCAAGAAAATCGGAATTCGCGCAAAAGATCTTCAAACTATCGCCGGTCGGTCTGCCGATAAATGGTGGCGAAACGATAGGACCGTCCCGCCACCCCGCCGGCACGAGGCCGAGCAGAAAACGCGCGGGACGCGATAGCACGATATCTCATGGAAGAGGTCCCCCCCATGGCTCAACCCCGGTTACGCATCTATTTCGGCCCGCAAGATACCGACTGCACGACCACGACTTTGGGAATCGTCGAAGAGCGGCAGAATCGGGTAACCGTGTCTCTCGGTGAAATCGTTCCGCTGCTTGCCGACGCCTTCCGAAGCAACCGTGCCTGGTTGAGCGACTTCGAAAATGACGAAGTCGCGATCTCCACCGACCTGTACGAAGTGCTGCTCGCCTACCAGCACTATCAGCGTCCGTCGGCCTGACAAGCTTCATCATGCACGAACACTGATCGACCGGTCCCAGACCGGTCTTTTTTTTTTGCGCTCGGCGACGCAGTGCGCTCAGCGACTGCTCAGTTCGTGGACCATATCAACCAGCGCGATGGCATGGTCGACCGGCGTCTGCTGCATGATGCCGTGGCCGAGATTGAAAATATGTCCGGGCCGCTGGCCGGCCTGATCGAGCACTTCCTGGACGCGAGCCCGCATCAGCGGAATATCTGCCAGCAGAACGGCCGGATCGAGATTCCCCTGTACGGCGCGATCGAAGCCAACTGTGCTCCAGGCGTCGTCCAACCGGATTCGCCAGTCGATGCCGACGACATCGGTGCCCGCATCGGCCAGCATGGGGAGCAATGACGGGTTGCCCGTGGCGAAGTTGATTACTGGCACGCCGGGTGTAATGTCGCGGACAATCTGCTGCATGTACGGCAACACGCTTCGCCGGTAGTCGTCTGTGCCGAGGCATCCGACCCATGAGTCAAAGATCTGCACGCATTGAGCACCGGCCGCGATCTGTGCATTGAGGTACCGTGAAACGGCGCGCGAGAGCCGTTCCATGAGGGCTTTCCAGGCGGCCGGATCGCGATACATGAGTGTCTTGGTGTGCAGGTAATTCCGGCTCGACCCGCCCTCGATGGCGTAGCTGGCCAACGTGAACGGCGCGCCGGCGAAGCCGATGACGGGAATGTGCCCGGGGAGGTCGCTGCGAGTCTGCCGCACGGTCTCCATCACGAAATGCAGCGATTCGACATCCTCGAGTTCGCGAACTCGGTCCACGTCGGCCGGTTCGCGAACGGGGTTGTGAATCACGGGACCTTCGCCGTGGGCGAACTCGAGATCCAGCCCCATCGGCTCCAGAATCGGCAGCAGGTCCGAGAAGATGATGGCCGCATCGACGCCGAGTTTCTGGACCGCAGTCACCATCACCTCGCTGCACAGTTGCGGATTCTTGCACAGATCCAGAAACGTGGTCTTGCTGCGAACAGCGCGGTACTCCGCCATGTAGCGTCCGGCCTGCCGCATGAGCCACACGGGCGTCACTGCGGAAGGCTCGCGGCGACAGGCCCTCATGAAGGGACTGTCGTACCAAGCGGCCTGCCGATCAGCGGGCTGCGCCTCCGACTGCGAGATCCAGGTCAGAACGCGGCGTTTGCGCTGCAGCACACCTTCGCTTTGCTTTGCGGCCGCGGCCACCAGCGAGCCCATCTTCGGATGCTCGGGCTCGATATCGACCGGCAGCCCCTCCTCGCGCAGCGTCTCGCTGGTGGTGGGCCCGATCGAGGCGACAGCCATCCCGCGCAGGCTCGCGGTGAGTTTCTCGAGCAGGTTTTCACGGCCGGCAACCTGCAGCATGTGGACGACCTGCTGCGCGGACGTGAACAACACGACATCCCGGCCGCCCTCCGCAATGGCCCGTACGTTATCGACCAGCAACGAAGATTCCTCAGGCAGTTCCCAGCGGTACACGGGCACGTTGAGCACCCGCGCCCCTCGGGCTTCCAGACCGGCAATCAGACTCGGATTGGACTTGCCGTACTCCAGCAGCCCCACCGTTTGATTGGCCAGCGGCACGTGCTGATCCAGCGTCGCGAGCAGTTCCCGCCAGGTATTCGGTTCAGGCACTCGGTGCGTGGGTGACAGCCCGACTTCCTTCATCGCGGCCGCAGGCTTCGGTCCGCGCGCGACCGTGACAATGTCCGACAAGCTGTGCAGGAACCGCTGCCGATCCACGTGGCGCTCGATGGCCGACATCATCATGCGGAAGCCGGCGCCCGTGAGGAGAATCACGACACTGATCTCGCCCGTAAGCAGGCGATGCGCAAAATCCACAGCGGCCGTGTTGTCTTCCAGCGGCACCTCGCGGAGCGACGGGCTCACGTGCGGCACACCGCCCTGCTTCTCGATCAGGTTCGCCATCTCGTTCGCGTATCGGCTCTCGAACGCGGCCACGCGCAGCCCGCCGAATTGCTCTTCCGAACTTGTCATTCACGCATCCCCCAGTTTGCAGCGGTCAGGTGGCCTGAGTGTAGAACTCCGTGTCCCGATCGGACAAGATGTACATACCAGCATAGTCGGCTCTGCAGCCGGCGCATTCGGTCAAGAAAATCGGCGAAACCATGCCTCAACCGGCGTCGCACTCCGCTGCGGCCCGGGCGGCAAGCACCAGAGCCGCCGTCTCGACCCTCAGAATCCTGCTGCCCAGCCCCTGGCACTGCCAGCCGATCTGGCGGGCCCGTTCCACTTCCGCGTCCGAGAACCCGCCTTCGGGTCCGACCGCAAAATAGAAGCCGTCCGACTCGGGTCGTCCCCATGGCGAACCGCCGCCGGGATGGGCCAGGATGCGCCGCGCGCCGAGCGGGGCGACCGCCAGAAACTCGTCGAACTCCATCGGTTCCGAAATCTCCATCAGCCGGTTCCGCCCGCACTGTTTGCAGGCCTCGACCACACTCCGCTGCAGCCGATCCCGCGTCGATTCCGTCGCCCGGGCCACGCCCCGACTGGTCCATAACGGAACCATGCGGTTGACCCCAAGCTCCACCAGTTTTTCCACCAGCCAACGCTGACGCTCGCCCTTCGGCAGAGCGACCCCCATCGTCACGGACACCGACAGCTCCCGATCAATGTCGTGCCGCTCGACGACCGCGAGCTTGACATCGCGTCGCTCGACTCGATCCACCAGTGCCGAAAACTCGGCCCCGCTTCCATCAAACACGATCACCCGGTCCCCTCGCTTGGCCCTCATCACGTGAGAGAGATGGTGAGCTTCGCTGCCAACCAGGACGACTTCCCGTGTTTGAATCGGCTCTTCGCTGAAAAATCGCTCCGCCATGTCGGCCGGGTCCTTTCGCGGCTGCGAACCGCTCGAGTCTTTTGCACAGGTTTTCTCAGCAAGATCGTACCGCCGATTGCGAAAACGTGGGAGCCTTGGCCGAATCCCGGATGACCCGGCAGAGCCGTTTGCATCCAGCGAGGCTGCGCAGGGGCATTGGTCTGGTGTGTTTTCGGCGACCAGCTAGAATAGCGAACTTCCCGTTCGGATTCCGCTTGGTGCGCGGAGAGAGGGTCCATGGCTGCGGTTCAATCTGCTGAACTCGAAACATTCGACATCGATCTGCGCAATCCGAGTCTGGCCGCATTCCTCGCGTGGCTTTGCCCGGGAGCGGGTCACTTCTACCAGCGGCGGTATGCCAAGGGCACCCTGTTTCTGGTGTGTATTCTGGGCATTTATCTTTTCGGATTAATCATGGGCGGGGGCCACGTTGTCTACACATCGTGGAACGAGAACGACAAGCGGTGGCAGTACTTCTGCCAGATCGGCGTCGGCGCTGCCGCCCTGCCGGCCCTCATCCAGAATCGCCTCGTGAAGGAGGGCAAGCCGCCGCTGCTGGGCGGATGGATGGCGCCGCCCAAATTCGTCGCCAGCACCGATGACTACCTTGATCTCAAGCGGGACGAGCTGGCGACCTGGAACCTGCAGTATCACACGTATTTTGATCTAGGCACGCTGTTCACCATGATTGCCGGACTGCTGAATGTGCTGGCGATCTACGACGCCTATGCGGGCCCCATGGTCATCGCGCATCAGGACAACACGGACAAACCGCCGCCCGATACCGAACCGGGCAAAGGCGGCAAGTGATCGGGAGCGTCACCATGTGGCACTTGTTTCCGCTCGATCGAGCCGTAAACCATCTCTGGTACGCCATCCCGCTGATCGTGGCGATCAGTCTTGTGTACGGTGCCACTCGGCACGAGACGCTGCCCGGTATTCTCGTGAACGCCTACCGCGCTGCGACGTGGATTATCAGCTTCATGGCAATTATCTTTGGAGTGTTGTTCGTCATCTCCCTGTGGAGCTGACCCACTCCGGCAGGCTGTCCGCGTCGATCGCCGTGCCGGTCGCCGCTGCGGATCGCTGCCATGTCCAGGCCTGGCCTGATTTACCTGCTGCTGTCCACGAGCATCCTGTCGCTGCCCCTCGTCGCTCCGCTTGCGGCGGGCGAGCCGCTGGATGATCTCGAAGCGGCGATTCCCCGTTCAGCGGCTGCTCTGATTCAACTGGATACAGCGAAAACCGCCGCGCTGGCCGCCAGGCTCGACGATTGGTCGGCCCAACTGGTATGGCAAGCGGCCGGTCCCGCCGGTGCCGCAGCCGGCAACGAGGAACCCGCCGGCGACAAATGGGTGACATCGATCGCACAACTGATTGCGGTGAAACAGCGTGTGGACGGGCGTCTGGCCGAACTGCTGGATCTGCGCACACAGTGCTCAGGTATGCGGGACGCGGCGGCCCGGCACGAGGCGGTCCGGCACTACCTTATGCTCGCGTCGCAGTTGATCGACATTTCCGGCCGATTGCGTTACACCACGCTCGATGCGCTCTATCGCGTGCCCTACGAAGCCGGGGGTTCGACGGAGAAGCTGGAAACGGTGCTCGATCTGTTGTCCCGCCAGCGATCCACGATCGGGGCGACGGCGATTGCGTTTGTCCTGTTCGAGCCGGCGCCGGCATTCGGATTGCCTCGATTTCCGGAGTCCCTGCAGCGGAAAGCTCTCGATGTCATGGACGCATCCGGCAGCGCCGAACTGGTGCCGCCGCTGGCCGCTTTCCTGCAGAGCCAGCCCGATGCGGCATTGGCGCTGCAAGCCGCTGAGGTATTGAGGAAGATCGGCCTGCCCCAGTCGGCGCGGCCTGGTGAGGACCCGGATGCGCCGCCGCCGGCGATCACTCCCGAAGCACTGAGAGATATCCTGCGGTCGCTCGATCTGACAGGAAGAGGTGGAGAAGCCGACAATCGCCGTCAGGAACTCGTCGCCTGGCTCGAATCCAGATCCGAACACGGCGTGACCGGGGAGACTTTCCGCGTCAACGGCTTCGATGTCAAAAGCGGTGACTGGCTGTTGATGAAAAACCCCTCGCCTTACAACCGATTCACGGATCTGGCGCCCGGCCTGTTCACGCATGCGGGAGTCGTGACGATGGAAACCGGTTCCGACGGCATCCGCCGCTGCGTGCTGATCGACCTGCCCGAGCGGGGCAATCACATACCGGCCACCAACCTCGACGCGTACCTCGAACGCACCGTGCACTACGTTTTCCTGCGATGCACAGACACCGAGGCCGCCCGTCACATGGGTATCCACGCCGCAAAACTCATCGGGCGTGAATCCCAGTTCGACCTGAATTTCCGCACCGATCGCGTCCGGTCACTGAAAGGCCGACCGCTGACCGCGGAGACCATCCACACCTATTGCGCGGGTTTGCTGCTGCTCTGCGCCCAGGAAACCGACCACTCCCGCCAGGAGTTTTTTCCGATCACCGAGCGAGTCGCTGGCGGCAACTGCGCCGCCAACCTCGCTCGACTCGGCCTGTCCTTCGGCGATGACTTCGTCTCCCCGACGGGCGCGGTCTTTTCGCCGATCCTGCAGATCGCGGGGAGACGCGAGTCGATGTATTCACCCGAGCGCGAAATCAAGGACGCGATCTACGACGATTTCGCACGCTTGATGGTCGAGCATAACCTCCGGCCTTCACCGGACGTCTACCAATCGCTGCGTCAGCAAGTCGCGGCCCTTGCGAAAAACCAGCCTTGGCTCGCGCGGGCGCTGGCTCGGGCAAATAACGTCAACGAGAAAATGGACCTGGAGTCGGCAGCCAAAGCCGCCGCCGTCGTCGAGACGCTGGACGAGATCGCGGACCGCCAGATGGACGAATTCCTTCTGGCAATTGACGCCCTCCGCGCCGGCACCGACGAGAACATCGCGCAACTCGATGAGGCAACTCGCCGCAGAATCCAAGAGGCCCGCACCCGACACGCGGAGGTCTTCCGCCAGTGGTCCGAGGGAAAACTGTCCCCCCGCCAACTGCGGCAGCAACTGCTCCACGACGTGGTTCAGCGTGGATGCGACGAACTTCAAACCCGGTTCTTCCCGAAAGAGTAGCGACTCGTCAGCCCCCCAGCTTCCCTCCGTCTGATCAGGCACCATCGGGTCAAAAGACCATTTGACGCTGCGATGCTATTGCACCTTCCGCCTCTTCTCGGTTATTAACCATCCCCGCGCGACTCGACGATTCTCCGTGTATCCAATGTTCCGGTCTGTCGGACGCGAGCAAGCACAATGGCACGCACCCGGGTGCGATCACTGCCTGATCCGCTGCGCGCCACGCTGCAGTTGGCTTGCTTGTTGCTGCTAGCGTTGTTTCTCGGCTGCAGGACGCCGGCCGATGTTTCTTCTGGAACAGATTCGCTGCCTCCGGCACCGCTGGAAGACAGCCTGTTTCCCTCGAATCTCCGCAACTGGTCTCCTGACGTGGCCGTGCTTCCCTATGCCGAGATAGGCGATCGGACGGTTACGGTCTACAACATCCGAAACATCTCGTACCAATCCGACTCGGACTATGTGGTACGACACTACGACCACACGTTTGATCTCAGCAGGCTTCAGGGACTGGACTTTATTGTCGTCCCCTTCAAGGGTGCCAGCGCGCTGGCCCACACGATGCTGAGTTTTGACTTCCGGGGCGACGAGCATCTCTGCATGTCGGTCGAAGCACGACTCGAGCAGGGCGAGAAATACTCGCCGCTGAGCGGCAGCCTCCGCCGGTACGAACTGATCTACGTGCTGGCCGACGAACGGGATGTGATCGTGCGCCGAACGCGGCACCGCTCGTCCGACGTTTACCTTTATCACACCGTGGCAACGCCCGAACAGGCGCGGCGGGTCTTTGTGGACGCGATGAAGCGAGTCAACAAGCTCTACAACGAACCCGAGTTCTACGACACGGTGACCAACAACTGCACAACGAACATCGTGCGGCACGTCAACATCCTGCGCCAGGGCGATGCGCCCTACGACCCGCGCATCCTGTTCACGGGGCTGTCGGATCAGCTCGCATTTGAGCAGGGACTGTTGAAAGCCGAGGGCACCTTCGAACAGACCAGACAGCGGGCCAACATTACGCAACGGTCGAACCGCTTTGCGGACCAGGCCGATTATTCCTCGCTAATCCGCCGCTAGTCCGCGGCGACACGGTCCTTCGCCGACACGAATCGGTCCGCAACCTGCATGAGTTTGCTGCAGCGGCCATGGCAGCGGATATCGAATCGCGCCGGTCAACCGGTCGGGCTCGCCCATCGCTCACGGCAGGAATTCTTGAAACACCGACCATGTTTCTCGCGCCATGGTTTCCGCGTTGCATCGCCTGTGCACGGACTCCGCGCCCTGCCGCCCCAGCTCCAGGCGACGGGCATCGTCGACCAGTATGCACTGCAGGGCGTCGGCCAGGCTTGAAGCATCGTTGGGTGCAACCAGCAGACCGCCTCCCAGCTCGGCGATCATTTCCGGAAAGGCGCCGTGAGCAGGCTGGACCACGGGAACGCCGGCAGCCAGAGCCTCGAGTATCGACAGCCCCTTCGGCTCGCGGTACGTCGTGGGCACCGAGAAGACGTCGATACTCCGCAACAAGTCCAGCTTGCCCGCCCGCTCGACGGCTCCCTCGTAGCGAAATTCGTCTTCCAGCCCGGCTTTCCGCAGTTTATCGAACTGGGCGCTCGCATATTCATCCTGATCGCCGCCCAACCAACCCGCGATCCGCAATCGCACCTTGTCCATTCCGGCACGCTGGCGAAGCTCCAGAAAAGCATCCACCAGCAGGTGCAGGCCCTTTTCTGGGGCGAGCCTCGCGAGATAGCCGATCGTGGCACCGTCAGCCAGCGAGCGAGCGGGGCGATCTCCGGGCCGAGGAAATTCCGACGTATCGATCCCCAGCGGCACCAGCCGGATCTTGTCGTCGGGTATGCCCAGATACTCCCGCATGTGCTCCGCGTAGAATCGGCTGTGCACCAGGAACCCGTCCACAAACGGCACGAGCCGGCGGATTTCCCGCATCGCTTCGGAACGATAGGGCTCGACCAGCGAATCGAGGAAGATATCGTCTCCCTGCAGAGTCACCAGCAGCGGCACACCGAGTTCCTGCTTCAAGCAGGGAGCGGCACCGGCGATCAGCATGTTCGTCAACACAATCATGCGCGGCCGCAAGGAGGACTTCAGCCACTGCGACAAGCGGAGCACTTCGCGCCGCTGGTTGCCGGCCAGTCCCTTCAGCATCGAAACGGTCAGCGCTCCGAGAAACCTGCCGCTGATCGCCGAGGGACGCGAAGTGGCCCTGCGGATCAGCCAGGGACTGTCCAGCCACTTCACCAGACTCTGCGGAAGGACGCGAAACAGCGGCACACGCTGCTGCAGGAACACATTGATGCCGCCGAAAAATACCCGATCCACACTCACGCTGTGCTCATCCGTCCTGATCGGAGTGTAAGTCGGTACAAGCACGGCCTGCACGCCGATGCGATTCAGGGCGCGCGCGAGCGTGTTATCGTGCAGGCAGCTGCCGCAGATCATGCCGCCCGCCCCGGCCGTAATGTAGGCAATGTCAGGGCGTGACTTGTCCGTTTCCATGCCGCACCGTGATTATCGGGCCGAGTGGGGCGATACGGTCCTGAGGCTCTCTGCCACTCGTCTTGCTCTTCGATTCAACTTCCGGAATCGCGAGCCGTATCATGCAAGCCGTTTGCTCAACGCCACATGCGCATACCGCCTCGGCATCCGGCTTTCGGGCATCTCGTGCATTCGTTCCAGCGAAAGCAAGCTAGCACATTCAGCAACGGCTTCGGGAAACCGGTGCGTGAAAATCGCAAATGCGGGCGAATACTGGCGCATCCCCAGTTTAGCGGTTTGGCTAGAATCCGCGCCCCTGGGAAGGATCCAGGGAACGCCCTGAAAAGTATCCAGGGAACGATTGGGTGGGAGCCAAAGGCACAGGGTGCGGTGAGGACCGAGACGGTAACCTCATCGCATCAAGGATTCGACGTGCCGAGCGAAGGAACGATCCATGGATTGCACGCGGTTGATCCAGGTATACCGGGCGATGGTTACAGCCCGCGAGATTGATCGAATTGAGCAGGAACTGACGAGTCGCGGCGAGGCGTTTTTTCATGTGTCGGGCGCCGGGCACGAGGCGGCAGCGGGCCTGAACTTGTTTCTGACCTCCGAAGACTGGTTGCACTGCCATTATCGCGACAAGGCATTGATGATTGCGCGCGGCATGCCGCCGCGTCATTTTTTCGATTCTCTGTACTGCAAGCACGAGGCGCATGCGCGCGGCCGTCAGATGAGTGCGCATCTGGGCGACCGCAGCCTCAAGATCGTGACGATGACCGGCCCGGTGGGCAACACGGCACTGCAGGCCGTGGGAATTGCGGAGGCAGTCCGACGACATCCGTCGCGGCCGCTGGTGTTGTGTTCGGTGGGAGACGGCACGACGCAGGAAGGCGAGTTTCTTGAAGCGTGCGCGGAGGCGTCCCGGCGGAACCTGCCGGTGTTGTTTCTGATCGAGAACAACCATTGGGCGATTTCCACGCCCACGAAGGGCCAGACGTTTTTCGACCTTGCAGGCGACGCACCAACTCACTTCTATTCGATTCCTATTGAGCGGGCGGATGGCCGCAGCGTGCCTCGCGTGGCGGGGCTTTTCCGCCGCGTGGTTCGCGACATTCGCCGTCTTCGAGCGCCTCGGATCGTGGTGCTCGATATGGAACGATTGACCAACCACACGAACGCCGACGACCAGACGATGTATCGCTGCGCCGACGATATCGCGCGGGCGTGGGAGCACGGCGATCCGATCCGCCGGTTCGAGCGCTGGCTGGAAAAGCGGGGCGTGTCGCGGGCCGAGTTGGAGAGCGTACGAGCATCCGTACGGGCCGAGGTCGAAGCCGCGGAAGCCGCGTCGGCCGCAGGACCCGAGCCGGCCCCCGTGTTCACGGCCAAGTGCCAACTGCCGGTCGATCTGACTCATCCTTCGCAGGAACAGCGGGGAGATCAGGATGGCGGAACGCTGACGATGCGAGATGCCATGCGGGAGGTGCTGCGGCATCAGTTGCAGACCGACGACCGTGTGACGCTGTTCGGCGAAGACATCGAGGATCCGAAAGGGGACGTGTTCGGCGTGACCAAGGGCCTGAGCACCGAATTCCCCGGCCGCGTGCTGAATTCTCCCCTGTCCGAATCGACGATTGTGGGAAGTTCGGTGGGCCGCGCACTGGCGGGGCAGCGGCCGGTGGCCTTTCTGCAGTTCGCGGACTTCCTGCCGCTGGCCTTCAACCAGATCGCGTCCGAGATGGGAACGATACACTGGCGATCGGACGGCGAGTGGAGTGCTCCGGTCATCGTGATGGTCGCCTGCGGCGGCTACCGGCCCGGACTGGGACCGTTCCACGCACAGTCATTCGATTCGCTGATCGCCCACGTACCCGGAGTGGACGTCTTTGTGCCCTCGACCGCCAGCGACGCGGCAGGGATGTTGAACGCCGCGTTCCGCTCGAACAGACCGACCCTTTTCTTTTACCCCAAAGCCTGCCTGAACGATCCGGCAATCGGTACGACCGAGGACGTCGCTTCGCAATTCGTGCCAATCGGCGTCAGCCGGCAGGTGCGTTCCGGCCGCGACCTGACGATGGTTGCCTGGGGCAACACGGTCCGCATTTGCGAGCGGGCGGCGGCGGAACTGGAAAGAGCCGGCCTGGAAGCGGAGATCATCGACCTGCGGTCCCTGTCTCCGTGGGACGAGCGTGCCGTAATTGCGTCGGCAGAACGCACGGCGAGGCTGATGGTGGTCCACGAGGACAACCACACGTGCGGTTTCGGAGCCGAAGTGCTTGCCACGGTTGCTGAGAAGGCGCGAGTGCCCGTGGCCATGCGCCGCGTCACACGGTCGGACACCTACGTACCGTGCCATTTCGGCAACCACATCGATGTACTGCCCTCCTTCAAGCGGGTACTCGGCGTTGCCGCGGAAATGCTCGACATGGAGCTTACGTGGACGGCGCCGGTCGAGGTGGAGTCCGGCACCGCGGTAATCGAAGCCATTGGCTCCGGCCCGTCCGACGAAACGGTCATCATCTCCGAACTGCTCGTGCGGGTCGGCGACTCGGTTCGTCAGGGACTCCCGGTCGCGGCATTGGAAGCGACCAAGAGCGTCTTCGAATTAACTTCGCCGCTGGATGGAACCATCAGTGAAGTGCTGGTGGCCGAGGGCGACACGGTCGCCGTGGGCTCGCCCCTGTTCCGTGTACTGACCCAGGACGCCTGCCGCCGGCCCAAGCCGCTGACCAAGGAAAGACCCGGCACACCCGCCCTGACGAAACACAACTGCACAAACCGGCTGAGACTCCCCAGGCACACCATGGAGCCCCGTCGGTTCGACGTGGGAATCTCCTCGATCGCCACCGCGTGCGGAAGTCGGCTCGTAGACAATCGCGAACTGCTTATTCCGCTGACTCGCGACGAGTCGAAGCATCGCACGGCAAGCGACGTGATCAAGCGAACGGGAATCGAGACCCGCCACTGGGTCGCTCCGGGCGAGAACGCGATCAGCATGGCGGTCAAAGCCTGTTGGGAGTTGCTCGACCGCGAGCGTCTGGTCCCCAGCGACATCGACGTGGTGATCTGTTCGACAACCAGTCCGACAACCGTCACGCCCTCGATGGCCTGCCAAGTGCTGCAGGAGCTGGCACGCGGCAAAGAGGGAACTTCCGCCCAGGCATACGACATCCATGCGGCGTGTTCCGGTTACCTGTACGCCTGCCAGGCCGGGTACGACTATCTGCAGAGCGAGCCCAACGCCCGGGTTCTGATCGTGACCGCCGAGGTGCTGTCGCCGCTGCTCGATCCCGATGACTTCGACACGGTCGTCCTTTTCGGCGACGCGGCATCGGCGACGCTTCTGTACGGTGAAGGGCATTTCGGTCAGGCGAGCGGACGTCTCCTTCGCCCGGAGCTCTCGACGAAAGGCGACATTGATTCCGCTCTATTTGTGCCGCTGCTCAACACGGGCTTCATCCAGATGAAGGGCCGTCGCGTGTTCTCGGAGGCGGTGCGGGCGATGATGTCCAGTCTGAACCGGGTCTGTTCGCGTGAGGGAATCGAAGTCAAGGACCTCGACCTGATCGTGCCGCATCAGGCCAACCAGCGGATCCTGGACGCGATTCAGGATCGCGTCGAACCGCGGGTGTTCAGCAATATTCGCCATTACGGCAACACGTCGTCAACCAGCATCCCGCTCTGCCTCTCGGAAATCCTGCCGACGGCCCGATCCGGCGAACGGCTCGGGCTGTGCGCTTTCGGAGGCGGTTTCACGTTCGGAGCCAGTATCGTCCAGGCCGTCTGATCGCTCACGCGTCCGGAGCGGACGGCGGCAGATCCCCCGGCCCGAAGTGCGACTCGCAGAACGCGTCGAGATCCTCGACGAGCTGCGCGAATTCCGCCGCGTCGGCGGGTTTGTTCAGGTACAGGCTGGCCCCTTCCGCGGCCGCGCGCTGCCGGTCTCCGGGAAAGACGCTGGCCGAGAGGATCACAACGCTCAACCCGGCCAATGCGGGATCTGCTTTAACCTGACGCAGAAAATCCCAGCCGGAACCGCCTCGCAGATGCAGGTCCAGCAGGATCAACTGCGGGAAATCCCCCTCGAACTCCGTGGACCGACGGAGCATCGCCAGAGCCTGCTCCGGATCACCGGCCGCATGAACCGCACCGATCGTGCGGCTCGATCTCAGCCAGTGCCGAGTCAACTGGACGTCACTCCGACTGTCGTCGAGCAGAAAAACGGCAAGTCGTTTCCCGCGTCCCACAGCAGCCCCCGCTCAAGATCGCACTCGCCACAGGAACGAAGCGAAGCCAAAGTCTTGACACTCGGAAAGCGGACATTAAATTCTACGGCCAGTGCCGTTATCCGTCGTCTCCCGTTCCGAGATCCGTCCTGCCTGCCCTGCCTCCCGCCTCCGGCGCCGGATATGATCCCGCCGAGCTGTAACCGCAAACGCCCCATGAATGCGATTTTCTCTTTATACAATCTCTCGACGAAGGTCCGCGACCTGTCGGTGCACGTATTTCCCCTGGTTATCGGCCGCAGTCCCGATGCGGGAATCACCCTGGACGACCGCTGGGTGAGCCGCCGCCACTGCCTGATCGAAGTGCAGTCCGGGCAGTTGCTCGTCCGGGATCTCGGCTCGAAGCACGGGACATTTGTCAACGACGGCCAGGTTACCGAATCGGTGCTCAAGCCCGGCGACAAGCTGAACATCGGGCTCACAACGCTCGTTGCGGCCTACGAACCGCCTCTGGCAAACAAGGCTCCGGCGGCGATTTCGGTCTGACGAGGATATTGTCGACCGGCACGAGTCAGCGCGAGACTCCTCCTCGTACGGCCGGTTGGGTTCCCGTCCGCCGAGGCCCCGACCCTTGCCTGGCGGCTACCGCTTCTTCCGGTGCACGACCAAGGCTATCGGCGAGCCGTCCGGAATGTGGTGATCGTCGCCGCGACCCGTCGAACCGCTGGCCCAATCGCGTACCAGCGACAACAGGGATCCGGCATCCTTACAGTGGCCCGCGTTCAAACGCTCGACCAGCGAAGCCGTGTCGCGCGAGTGGCCAGTGCCGCTCTTCCTGCCGGATTCGCCCTCGGAAAGCAGTACGAGGAATTCGCCCCGGCGGAGTTCGTGCCGGAAAACCGAGAAGCCGTCGCAGGGCTGGGAACCCAGCGCCACTTCGACTCGAGGAACGCGGACGAGCCCATCTTCGCCGAGAATCAGGCCGGTGATATTCCCCAGTGGCAGGCACTCGATCTGCCCGGTTTCCGGCCGGATCATGGCGTAAAAGAATGAAGCGGTCTGGCCCCCGGCGGAACTGTTCCACATCGCATCATTCAGTGTCGCCCCCAACTCCGAGGCGGTGTGCGGTCGCTCGCTCTGGCAGCGGAGAGCTCCATGCAAGGCGGCGGCGGTCAACGCGGATTCGAGATCCGTGCCTTGAGCGCAGGCCAGGGCGACGGACAACTCACCGCCCGGCGGCACGAACCAATCGTAAAAGCCGCCGCGCAGCGATTCGGTTTCGCCGACCCAGCCCGCCACATCCCAGTCGTCCAGCAATGGCGTGACGCTCGGCAGGCGATCGTTCTGCCAGCGTACCGCCTGCGACAACTGCCGATCGGACTGCTTGGACTGCGTGCACTCCCGCAGCAGTATTTCCCGCTGCAGTTCCGAAGCGACTCGCCCCGCGATGATCTCGATCAGGCTGATCTGTTCGGACGTGAATTTCCGAGTGCGCGAGCAGTACATCCAAAGTGTGCCGAGCGGCTCGGTGGGACTGGAAATCGGCACGCACACGGCCGAGGCATATCCCTCCGGCACCTTCCACGCCGGCAGCAGCGATGTATCCTCGATCACTACTGCATGGCCGACGAGTGCCTCCAGGTCGGCCACGGCCCCGCGCAGCGGCCGAGCCGGCGCGAGGAGACGATGTCTCGGCAATCCCCACGCGGCACGCAGCTTGAGTTCAGTCGTTGCGTCGTCCAGCAGGTAGATCCCCGCGGCCTGACAGCCGACAGCCTGTGCTCCGCCCTTGAGCACGGCCTCCAGCCGTTTGGCCAAGTGCGTTTCCGCCGGATTCTGCGAAGTGACGGGAACCCCGGCGGCCAGATCCGCTTCACGGCGCCATACGGCGTCTCGTGTCATGTCCAACTCGCCGAGCACCCGGGCCAGAGCAGCGGCCAATTGCTGAGCTTTCGTCCGGGGCAACCTGCCTTCTGCCTGCTTGTCGCTGCTCAGCCGGAACGAGCACATGCCGGCCGATTCGGTCGGCGGCTGGTCGGCCGCGTGCGACGGAAACTCCAGTTGCAGAGACCAGCCGGTTGCGTCCCGAAACGCTGCGCACAGGTCGGTGAATTCCGACTCAGGCGCACAGGCCGGAGCACGCTCCGCCAGTTCTTCGGTGTGCAGTTTCAGGTACTCGGGTGTGTTTTTGCTTACCACGTCCTTTGACCCCCGGTATTCCGCTCATGTCTTGAGACTGCAGCATGGCCGCCCGGCATCCGCAAAAGCCTGCGTGACCGGCGATCTTGCCGCCCGCGTTCAGGACAGCCCATTCCCCCCTGAACCCGCCACAGTCAGAGACTAACATCGACGGTTAACGGAGGGGGAATGAACGGCATCGGCAACTTCTGGCGACTGGAGAAAATCACCGGCGTTATCATTCGCACACGCCTCACCGGCGGACAGATCGCCGCGCGGTATATCGCGTTTAAACCGATTAAGCCGCACCATTGCGGTAAATCGTGCGCGTTGCGTCAAGTGCGCTCAGGACGCGGTGCGCCCGCGCGAACTGCGGATGCAGCCCGCTGATCGACGCTTCTCGATTGCAGGACGCCCTTGGCTTTCGGTGCGGACCGACGGCTGAACCGCCCGCGGGAGTTTTCGTCAAGCAGACCGACGGAAGACCGGTCCACTACTCAGTGGGCTTTCCCGAGATCACGCCTGGCCATCTAGAGTTCTCGCAGAAAGCGGATGGCTTCGCGCGTGTCGCGGACCGGATCCTCGCTCTGCTGGGGCGCGACGCAGAAACAGCCTCGATAGCCGCGTTCTTCCAGCACACCGAGCAGTTCGACAAAGTCGACCGAGCCCTCGCCGAGCGAGGCTTCCACGCCGCGCCCTCGCGCGAGATCCCGGAACGCATCCCGCGCGTGAACGTGGATCACGTGCTGCGACAGAGAGGCGAGCGATGAAGAAGCCGAGAACCCGTGCATGATCAGGTTGCCCGGATCAAAAGTCACTCCCAGAGAGCCGGCGGGCAGCGCGTCGATAAGTTTTGCCAGGCTGGCTCCGTCTTCTCCGCCGGTAACTGCGGCGAGCGTGGCGCCGAGGCGTTGCCCCTGCTGTCCGATCTCCGAGAGCGACTCGACAAGCGTGCTCCATTCCGGCCCCTGCGGCTCGTCGGGAATCCGGCCAATCTGGTTGACGACGATGCGGGCTCCCAACTCGAACGCGAACCGCATCGCCAGCTTCGTCCCGTCGATGCGTTCGTCCAGTTGGTCGGTCACGTGATAGCCCCGCCGCGTCCGATAGGTCACGGCGCAAACCCGCATATTCAGATCATTCAGAGTCTTCCGCAGTTGCCGCAGTCCCGTGCGCGACAAGTTGCGGTATCCGCACTCGCCTCGTGCATCAATCTCTACCGCATCGGCCCCCAATTCGGCCGCGGTATGCAGGGCTTTTATGAACGGCAATCTCAGGCTGGCCAATTGGACTGCCACGGGAGTTTTGGGCACGGCGGTACGACCTCTGCGCATCAGTGACACGAAATGACATATCTCTTGCTTCGGCTCTACATTTTAGCGACGGATGGACTAAGATGCGGTCCCCCTTCGTAATGGAGTTGAGAATCCATGCCCACAGTCCTGGATGTCAGTCGTTTTCTGGAGGAATATGCGCCGCCCCAACTGGCCGAAAGCTGGGACAACGTGGGGCTGCTCGTCGGCAGTCCGGCACAGACGGTGCGCCGCATCATGACGTGCCTGACCGTCACATTGCAGACGGCTGACGAGGCGGTCCGCGAGGGCGCTGACTTGATCGTCTCGCACCATCCGCTGCCGTTTCGGCCGCTGCCGCGACTGACGACCGAAACACTGCCGGGACGACTGCTGCTGCAACTCGTCCGGCATGGCGCAGCGATATACAGCCCGCACACGGCGTTCGATTCAGCGCGCCGCGGCATCAACCAGCGTTTGGCCGAGATGCTGCAATTGAGCGAAATACGTCCGTTGATCGAGAACCCCGGCGCGGCAGATGGTCTCGGA
>CAIPEB010000136.1 GCA_903863885.1 uncultured Planctomycetaceae bacterium
ATCGCAGCAGTTTGACGGTCGGTCAGCGGCCCTCTACATTCACGGGTGATCCGAAGGCGTCGTGCCGCCGAAATGGCCATCGTGATGAATTGCGAAGGCGATTTCCCGGCGGGAGAATTGCTAAGTATGCCGCTGAACTACGCCGCGAAGTGAGTTCAATGACGCATGCCCGAACGATAGGGATCGTTGCCCTTATCTCGGTCACGGTAATCGCCGCACCGGTCGGGACATTTTACAGCTGCATGCACCTCAAAGAACGCCAACGCATCAACGACGCCGATCCTGCATTTCGGCCGCTCTTGCATCTCCGTTGCCAAGTCTGGTCCCAACCAATTGCCTTCCATCGATACTGCCACTACGTGGTGGAATTTCCGCCCGACTGCGATCTGTCGGATGCCACAGTCGCTGAATTGCGGTCACTCAATCGATTGCCCGCTGAGAATACCCTCGACGTCACCATTCACACACGCGCCATTACGGATGAAGCGTTGCCGCACTTGAAGGCGATTGATAAATTCGATTTGCTCGATGTTACCGGTACTTCCATCTCTGAGGCTGGCATCCAGCAGCTTCAAGAGACGCTTCCCGATGTCATCGTTTCAACTCGGAAGTCACAGTGAAACGCGACATAACCAAAGGGTGAACGCGGGCAGCGGTCTCGTCGTCGACAATGGCGGGCGCATCCGTCGCTGCGCGGTCACCCTGGTCGTACGGCAACAAAACCCATAACCCGTGACACTCCCAGTGACCATGCGATTTCGGCGGCATGCAACGACGAAAACCGTCGTCCTGATGTTGGTTGTCTTTGCGGTAGTCCTTGCGACGTACCCGAAGGGCGGAGTGTACACGGACGTCGCCGAACGTCCGGTCTTCACCACGGTACTTTTCGTGATATCGGCTGGGTTCTGGAGTATCCCATTTCTTCTGGCAACATTTGTACCCACGCGTCGAGTTGGAGCCGCCCTCTGTGGTGTGGTCGGTTCTCTGTGCACCCTCGCCTATATCTGCATCTCTTTGATTCTGGCCGTCGCGTTGGAGCCGGCGTCCGCACTCTTTCATTTCCTCGCTGATTTGCAGGTTGCGCTGGGGGCCACAATGACGCCGGCAATGGCCGCATGGGGCATGTGGGATCGAAGTTTCACACCCGATATCCGGTGGTTGTGGATTTTCGCAGCGGCACAGGTGCCCATCTATGTGATTCTTGGTTGGCTGGCAACGCACACTGGCAGGGCGAAACACAGCGAAAACTGAACCGCCAAACCAGCGGCTGAATGCCATCGAGACGGCAGGACAAGCCTGTGAACATCCGGGGCCCTTCCCGCCCCGCTCGGCCGTCAGTCGCACGTTGCCGCACCGCTGAATCGCGCTGCAGTACTGCACGTATTTGACGTTCGGTCGGCGGCCCCCTAAATTCACGGGTGATCCAAGTGCGTCGAGTGCCGCTGGAGTGGTCGTCACAACTAATTGCGAAAGCGCTTTCCCAGCGGGAGAATTACGTTAGCCGAACAAACGAACCCATGACCCCCGAAGAATTCGTTGTAGCTCTGAAAAAGATAACGCGGACGGGAGCCTCGTCGACCGCTGACTATTTCTCCAACCCACCCGTTCCGAAGCCGCCCCAGCACATGGGCGAGTTTACTGAACTGTGGCGCGCTCTCGAGCCCGCCCAGCGAGATGTGCTCCGCGATCTCATGACGTACGTCGCTGAGGGCGCGCTCTTCGAACTCTTGAATGTGTTGGACGGCATCAATTCACTCGACAACCCTGATGGAAGTCGACTGGAACTACGATGGATTGCGCCAGATGGCAGGACCGTCCTTCTGAACGAACCGGAAGGCGAATTCCTTTACGACATCTTCAACAACACACCGTGAGGGACGGCTAATCGGGTAGCCGGGCGGGTCTCGCCGCCCAGCCCACACACGGGCCCTTCCGTGGAGAGCCTGACTCCCACCATCGTCACGGCTCCATGTGTCGAGACGGCAGGCCATGCCTGTGAACATCTGGTGTCCGCCGGGCTCGGGCCGTCAGCCGCACTACGCCGCATCGTCGGACCGAATTGCGATTCTGCACGTGTTTGACGGCCCCTTCGTTGCCTTCTACATTCACGCTTGTTCAGACTGAGCGTCGTGCCGCCGGTGTAGCCATCGTAACGAAGCACGAAGGCGCTCCGCCGGCGGGAGAATTACATAGTTGGGCGAAATAACGCGCGCATCATGGAGCTACCAAGCCGATTTCCCTACAATCCGAAGTGGCGGGTCATTCTCGGTGGTGCTGTCTTCTTCGGCGTCTGCTCCGCCTTCATGGCCTGCAAGGCGGCTCACAACACTATCGGGCTGATTATCAACGGCATCATCACCCTTGGGCCGACCGGAGCCACTGTGTTCTATTGGATCATTGCCGCTCTCGGTGCTGGCTTCGTGCTCTTGGCGCTTCTTCTGACCGCGCGTCGGATAGCAAG
Source organism: uncultured Planctomycetaceae bacterium (assembly GCA_903863885.1). Lineage (GTDB taxonomy): Bacteria > Planctomycetota > Planctomycetia > Pirellulales > Pirellulaceae > CAIPEB01. The sequence continues at coordinate 2,462 of CAIPEB010000136.1, forward strand.
CCCTCAGGTTCTTGAAGTTGGGGCGGATGCACTATTGTTACCGCACGGTCGTCTTCAAAGGCAGACATCGCGCATTGCCTACTCGGATATTCAGAGTGTGTCGGAGGTTAAGGTGTCGGGTCAGATCTTTCTCTACGTCATCGCTGGCGGGCTCAGATATACCATCACAGCCTCGCTCTTTCCGGACACTGGCAGTTACGTAGCAGTCAGAGATTTCCTCGTTTCACATGCACCGAAGTGATCCAGAACATTACCGTGTGCCCAACAAACCGGCTGCAGGCAACGCCGGGATCGCGTCTCAGTTGACAATCGAATACCATTGGCCCGGCGTGCCTGAGCCGGAGCGTTAGGCGATTCTGCGCGTCATCTATGAACGAGACCAAAACAACCCGCATGAAAAGGACGAAACGAATCTGGAAGCGAATCGCAGTTGCCGGGGCATTTCTTTTTCTAGCCTTCTGCGCCCTCGCAATCTGGAACAAGCACGACTTTTGCCGAGGGTGGGCGGACCACTACGCAACTCGCGCAAAGCAACTTCGAGCGGACGCAGAGAATCCGAGTGTGACGCCAGCCGACCGGCGCGAGCATTTGATCGCAGCCGAGTGGCACGACATTATCTCTCACAAGTATTCCGTGGTAGCCCGTCAGCCGTGGCGTTCATATCCACACTTTCCACTCATCACACCTGACGAGCAGCGCATCGCCGCCGCCGGGTATTGATGACTAATACCAGTGACCGAATCGCCTAACCATGCGCTGCAGCGAACTCGGCCATCGCATCACTGTTGCCATCGTAGCGTCCCGCTTGCCGGGTCGCTGAGCTCGGGTTGTTGTTCTGTGCCAGCACCAAGGGCTTGACCATGCAGTCGAATTTGGGAGAGCGAATCGGGCTCACGATTCTGCTCGCGATTCCAGCTGCGGCGGGGCTGCTCGGTATCGTCGCCGTTGTAAGCGTCGCGATGGTAGGCCCGTGGGGTGGCGCTCTCGACGTGCCTCCCGGCAGCGAGCAGCCTCAATCCAGCGAAATGCTCTCATCGCTGCTCAAGGTTTTGCTTGTCG
>CAIPEB010000137.1 GCA_903863885.1 uncultured Planctomycetaceae bacterium
CACCCCGATGCCAAGGTGATTCAAGGTTTTGGCTGGCGTTATACCCTCTTTTCAACGACCGGGCCCAACAAGGCGGATCTGGACAAGCTCTTTCCCGACAAGCCGGTGATGCTGATCGCTATCGACGTTCACAGCGCGTGGTGCAACAGCAAGGCGCTCGAGATGGCCGGCATTGATGCCAAGCATCCCGATCCCGCGCCGGGTGTGAGTTTCTTCCAGCGGGATCCCAAGAGCAACGAGCCGACCGGTTGGGTCGTGGAGACTCTCGCTGAACAGGAAGTCCTGGCCAGGCTCAGCCCTCCTACCCCCGAAGCCGTGATCGCCGCTGCGGCTGATAAGTTCCAAGAGTTCTCGGCTGCCGGAATTACCGCCTTGTGTGATGCCGGGATAGGCACGATACCGACCGAGCGAGGTCTGGCGGGATACCAGCAGTTGGAAAAAGACGGCAAGCTGCCGGTGCGCATCGTTGCCACCTATTATTGGAACAATCCGACAATCACCAACCCCGTGGAAAGGGTGCTGGCGCTGCGTCAGCGGTTCAACTCGGAGTTGGTGCAGGCCCGCACCCTGAAGATCATGTTCGACGGAGGCGAGGCCCAGCACACGGCGGTCATGCTCCAGCCTTACGCCGACAAGCCCGGCTTTCTTGGCGAGTACACGATAAATGAGAAACTGGTGAAAGCCGCCGTGCTCGAAGCGCAAGCCAAAGGAGTAGATACCCACGCACATTGCTACGGGGATGCCGCGGTCCGCACCTACCTCGACGCCGTCGAGCAGGCGCGCAAGGCCTATCCCCGCAGTCCGTCTCGGCACGCCGCCGCGCACAGTATTTTCGTCAGCGATCAGGATGCCCCGCGATTTGCCAAGCTGAACGTCACCATGCAAAGTTCGGCCCAATGGGCCACGCCGGACCCGACGATTAAGAGGACAACCGAGATCGTGGGGCCGGACGTGGCCTTCAAGGAGTTCTTCCGTCATAACTCCGTTTTGAAGTCGGGCGGACGCCTCGCCCTCGGGTCGGACTGGCCCGCCGCAGGCTACGTCTCCACCTTCAGACCACTCGACGCCATCCAGGTGGCGGTCACGCGGAGCATCCTGCCGCAGTACGGAAGGGACAGTTTCATACCCGTTTTGCCCCCCGAGGAAGAGCGCATCACGCTGGACCAGGCACTTGCGGCAGCCACGTTGGACGCGGCCTTTGTGCTTGGCCTGGAGGGAAGAACCGGCTCTTTGAAAGTCGGTAAACTGGCTGACATTGTCGTGCTGGAGAAAGACCTGCACTCGATAGCGCCCAGCGAGATCAGCACCACCAAAGTGATGCTGACCATGATGAACGGCACGATTACCCACCGGGACGGGATTTAGAAGGAACGCATCATGAAACGGACAGTTGCCCGTGCAGCCATTCTTGGCCTCTTCCTGCCTGTATTGATCTCCGCGTCGGGTGCCGCTGCCTCCGAGAAGGCTGACTATGTTTTCAAGAACGGCGCGGTCTACACCCTTGAGAGTGCAAACCCGAAAGCCGAAGCCATAGCCGTCACGGGGAAGAAGATCTCCTATGTGGGAACCAGCCAGGGGGCCCACGCCTTCATCGGCAAGAACACGAAGGTCATCGACCTCAGGGGGCAAATGCTGCTGCCCGGCTTTGTCGACGCGCATACCCATCCCACGACGGCGTATCTCGCGCAGGGTGCCGATCTGCAATATGACTCACTTGAGCAGATGCTGATGTCGCTCAAGGCATGGGTGGCTTCCCATCCGGATGCCAAGGTCATTCGAGGCTTTGGTTGGCGCTACAATGTGTTTCCGAAGACCGGCCCAAACAAGGCGGATCTGGATAAGCTCTTTCCCGATCGTCCGGCGATTCTGGCGGCCATCGACGGCCACAGCGCCTGGGTGAACAGCAAAGCCTTGGAATTGGCGGGAGTGAATGCAAAGCATCCCGATCCCGTTCCCGGCTTCAGCTATTACCAACGCGATCCCAAGACTTCCGAGCCCACCGGCTGGGCAGTGGAGACGCCCGCTGCGCAGGAAATGCTGCGCAGGCTGGCTCCGCCAACCCCCGAGGCCGTGATTGCAGCCATGACTGAAATTCTGCCCAAGTTCGCAGCGGCGGGGATAACCGCCGCATTCGACGCCGGGATGCCCTTGATGCCGACGGACCGCGGTTTTGCGGCTTACCTGCAGTTGGAAAGGGAAAACAGACTGCCGCTGCGGATTGTCGGCTGCTACTACTGGAACGATCCCAAGACCGAAGACCCCGTGGGGATCGCACTGCGCCTGCGAGAACAGTTTCATTCCGAACTGGTTCAGGCGAGAACTCTGAAGATCAATGTCGATGGGGGCGATTTCCAACGCACGACGGTATTGCTCAAGTCTTATCCGGACCAACCGGGCTATCACGGCGAATTCCTGCTCGGTCCAGACCTCATCAACGCTGCCGTCCTCAAAGCCCAGGCCATCGGCATGGACACCCATTCGCATGTCGTGGGAGATGGTGCGGTCCGTGCCTATCTCAATGCGGTGGAAGCTGCCCAGAAGGCCTACCCCGACAGTGTATCCCGCCACACGGCGGCACACGCCACCTACCTGACCGATGATGAAGTCGCGCGCATGGCCAAACTGAACGTCACCTGTCAGGCCTCGGCACAATGGAACAACCCTGATCCTGGCGTTGAAATGTCCATCAACGCCATAGGCAAGGATATCATGTTCACCGAGATGGGACGTATCAACTCCGTCCTGAAAGCCGGCGGACGAGTCGCCTTCGGGGCGGATTGGCCTGCGGCAAACTACACGTCAACCTACCTCCCGCTCGATGCGATCCAGGTGGCATTGACGCGCGCGATTCTGCCGCAGTACGGCAAGAAGCAGTTCATGTCCGTCCTTCCTCCAGAAAACGAGCGGATCACTTTGGATCAGGCGCTCAAGGCGCAGACAACTGATGCTGCCTATGTGTTGGGACTGGAAGATCGGATTGGCTCTTTGAAAGTCGGTAAACTGGCTGACATCGTCGTACTGGAGAAAGATCTGCATACGATAGCGCCCAGCGAGATCAGCACCACGAAAGTGATGCTGACTATGATGAACGGCACGATTACCCACCGGGACGGGATTTAGAAGGAACGCATCATGAAACGGACAGTTGCCCGTGCAGCCATTCTCGGCCTCTTCCTGCCTGTATTGACCCCCGCGTCGGGTGCCGCTGCCTCCGAGAAGGCTGACTACGTTTTCAAGAACGGCGCGGTGTACACCCTCGAGAGCGCAAACCCGAAAGCCGAAGCCATAGCCGTCACGGGGAAGAAGATCTCCTATGTGGGAACCAGCCAAGGGGCCGACGCCTTCATCGGCAAGAACACGAAGGTCATCGACCTTAGGGGGCAAATGCTGCTGCCCGGCTTTGTCGAATCACACATTCACCCCACCCTGGCCATCTTTACACTTGGCGCCGACCTGCAATCCGACTTGCTGGACGAAGTCCTGGCCAGGACCAAGGCATGGTCGAATGCACACCCCGATGCCAAAGTGATTCAAGGCTTTGGCTGGCGTTATACACTCTTTTCGACGACCGGCCCCAACAAGAGGGATCTCGACAGGCTCTTTCCCGACAAGCCGGTGATGCTGATCGCCATTGACGTTCACAGCGCATGGGTCAACAGCAAGGCGCTTGAACTGGCCGGTATTGACGCCAGGCATCCCGATCCGGCGCCGGGCGTGAGCTTCTTCCAACGCGATCCCCAGAACAACGAGCCGACTGGTTGGGTCGTGGAGACTCTCGCCGAACAGGAAGTCCTAGCCAAGCTCTGCCCTCCTACTCCCGAATCCGTGAACGCTGCTGCTGCCGAAAAGCTCCGAGAGTTCTCGGCTGCCGGAATCACAGCCTTGTGGGATGCAGGGATAGCCACGATCCCAACTGAGCGAGGTCTTGAGGGATATCAGCAGTTGGAAAACGAGGGCAAGCTGCCAGTGCGCATCGTTGCCAGCTATTATTGGAACAATCCGGCAATCACCGACCCCGTGGAAAAGGTGCTGGCGCTGCGCCGGAAGTTCAACTCGGAACTGGTGCAGGCCCGGACCCTGAAGATCTTGTTCGACGGCGGCGAGGCACAGCACACGGCGGCGATGCTCAAGCCATATGCCGACCAGCCAGACTCTCGCGGCGAGTATCAGTTGGATGAAAAGCTGGTCAAAGCCGCGGTGCTCAAGGCGCAGGCCATCGGCCTGGATACTCATGCTCATGCCTTGGGAGACCGTGCTGTGCGCGACTACCTCGACGCCGTTGAGGCGGCCCAGGAGGCTTACCCCAAGAGCCCGTCGCGGCACACCGCCGCGCATGTCTCCTTTCTCGCCGATGATGACGTCAGCCGCTTCCTCAAGCTGAATGTGACACTGCAAACCTCGGCCCAGTGGGCTATGCCTGACCCGACCATGTACAGGTCGGCCCAGATCCTGGGCGAAGATGTGTGTTTCCGCGAATGGTACCGTATGAACTCCGTTCTGAAGGCCGGCGGACGACTGGCGCTCGGGACGGACTGGCCCGCCGCGAACTACTCTGCCATCTACCGTCCGCTCGAAGCCATTCAGGTGGCCATGACGCGCGCGATCTTGCCGCAATATGGGAAGGAACAATTCACCCCCGTCCTGCCCCCGCTGGACGAGCGCATCACATTGGACCAAGCGTTGAAGGCCTCCACGCTCGACGCCGCCTATGTGCTGGGACTGGAAGAGAAGATCGGTTCGCTGCAGGTCGGAAAGATGGCGGACATCGTCGTGCTGGAAAAGGACCTGCACGATATTCCGGCCAGCGAGATCAGCACCACCAAGGTCAAGCTCACCATGATGAATGGGAAGATCACTCACCGGGCGCAATAGCAGGTCAGGCATTGAAACGAACCAAGAACCACAACTGCCGACGCAAGACCTTTGTGATGACACGCTTATCATCGTAAATTTCAGGACTGGTCATAGGAACTAGTCCATATGCACCGTTTTCGCATGCCCAAACCGGCGAAACAACTATTTGAGTTCGAGCCAGGTCCACAAGTAGGTATCGAGCTCTGCACTCGTATCATGCCGTACATACACGTGGTGATCAAGCCAACGAGTGAAACAAGAGTAGTTCACAAATGGAGAAATAGAACGGACAGGCAGACGTCCCCCTTTTCTCCATCGCGGTTCTTACATACCGCTTTGATTGCGAGTTCGTCATCAATAACCGCACCGCATGCCAGATTGCCGAAGCGGCGGGTCGATTTCCTCGCAAAACGGCAAGCCGCAGTCGCAGGCGACCCCGCCCCGACGCGTTGCACGGAACCGGTGCTGGTCTTCGCGTTCGGCCTTCGCCTGCGTTTCATACCGTTTTCCTGCAGATTCGTGCCACACCTCGTTCCGAACGGTTGATCATTCTGGCCCGAAATCGACAAATGCTGTTATTACCAGTTACTAAGGGAGAGTGACTTTTGCCCATCCAGGCGTCGCTGCGACCAAGTTCTATCACTGCGAGGATGATGCCATGCGGAGAGACTTGAGCAACACATCGGCCGCAGCAAAAAGGGGCCTTCTGCGCAACGTTTTGTCACCTTTCGTTAATCACAGCACAGTGAAGCGAGCACTCCGGATGTACACGCTGAGGACTTCAGCCCTCGCAATTCTCGTTGCCGCGCTGACAACCGCTGCCGTCATTGCAGCCACTGATGAATCGATTCCCAACGACCAGTCTCAACTTCAACCCGTCGTCAATCAAGGTGGCAAGGAACTCAAGCTCGATTGGCCGATGATCCGGATTGGTACGGCGGAATACAAAGAAGGGCCGACGGGCGTCACCGTCTTTCGCTTTGGCAGAAAAGTACTGGCGGCAATGGACGTGCGAGGCGAGCCGATAACTGCGAACACCGAATACATGCGTCTCGGCCGCGACTTGCCTCTGTATGATGCGGTAGTGCTTTCAGGTGGATCCGCGTACGGTCTCGAGTCAACAACGGCAGTGGCAACGGCCATGAAGGATGACCAGTTGCGCACCGGAACGATAGGTGACGTCGGCCTTGTTGCCGGCGCCATCATTTATGATCTGGGAGACCGCCGCTTGAACGAAGTCTACCCCGACAAGCGGCTTGCCCAGGCGGCGTTCCGTGCTGCAAAAGAGAGTGTCTTCCGAGTTGGCTCGGCAGGCGCCGGCAGGATGGCCAAGACCGGAGGTTTCTTGGGCCTCAACGCCCATTCCGGGCAGGGCGGCGCATATTACGAGAAAGGCAACCTGAAGATCGCCTGCTTTACCGTGAACAATGCCCTCGGCATGGTAACGGACCGAGCGGGCCACCTGATGGCGGGTTATCTTGATCCTGCCTGGCCTCCCGATGTCGACACCGCCGGATTGCTCAGTGCGTTGCGGGACAAATGGGCCAGCGGTCAAACCGACCTCAAGCCGACACAAAACACCACGATAAGCCTCGTTGTAGTCAATCAAAAGCTCCCCTTTGGCGATTTGCAGCGGTTGGCAACGCAGGTGCACACATCCATGGCCCGCGGGCTGCAGCCGTATGCTACGCAATGGGACGGGGACGTGCTGTTTGCCGTGTCGACCGGCGAGGTGGATCTGCCCCAGGACGAAAAGGCGAGATCCGCCGCGATTGGTCTGATTCCGGCTCTCACCTCCGAGCTGATGTGGGATGCGATTCTGTCGTCTGTTCCGGAGCAACCACGGCAGCCGCAGCCGATATCCGTCGCGAAGCCTTTGCCCGACAAATATGCCGGAAAGTATCGATTCAGCCGCTTTGTTACGGTGGAGATAACAGCCAGGGGTGGAAAGCTGTTTGCGCAGGCCACCGCGGAACGTGATGCTTACGAAATCAGCCGCGGCAAAGCCGTCGAGTTGGTGACTGTGGCGGAATCATTGGACAAGTTCACCATTACCCCACCTCCGCGCTATCCGCTGACTTTGGACTTCTCGACCGGCACGCTTGTAATCAATCCGGGATTGTGGGCCCAGGTGAGCACAAAACAATGATCATTCGGACATAGAAGATAAATGGGAGGTCGTGCATCCTCGTTTCTCTTCAGCCTGTCCGAAGAGAAACGAAACTGCTTGACACCAGTGGCATGAAGGTCGACGAACGCGTAAATGGGCAGCGGTGGTAGTCGTAGAATGAGAAGAACCAAAGTTCCGCAGGCCGTAAGCTACGGGCTCGCGGCCACGTCATTCGTTTGCCTGACACGGATTTTCGGCATTGCATGCGACAATCAAACGGCCGACATGCTGCTGTCGGCGAATTGCTTTGCAATTTGGCTGCCGGTGCTGATCGGCGCTACTCTGATTTACCAGGCGGCAAGCGAGTACTCTGCGGGACCGAAATGGGGTCAGGCAATAGCTGCTGTCTTTGTTCTGGTGGCCGGCGTCGCCGGCCTTGGTTGTTTCGTCGGGATTTATTGGTTTGTGCATGCGATTTCAGACAGGACGGCCGAATTGTTTTTGAAGAGTTGTCTCGTGGCTGCTGTTGTGTTTGCAATTGCCATGGGTGCGTGTTACTTCGCCAATCTGCAGAACAAGGCGCAGAGACGCAGAAAGAAACAAACGAAGGCGTTAACGAAGATTGCACGCGGGGTGACTGCCGACCCGCGTGCAATCTCTTCTACTGATGAGGCGTATCTGCCCTACGCCTGATGAGCGACAAGTGCGGCGGATCGGGTCTCTGGACACAGGCCTTGTCAGCGACCGGTTGATCCCACTTGGCAGAGCGAAAGAACAACCTATGCAATCCGCCGGTTGCTCGCGAGCGAGCGATGCGGGAAAAATCAATGTGATCGGCTAGGCCTGGAAGTTTGTCGTCGATGAATTGCAGTGTCCTATCTGGCTCTGCCAATGG
>CAIPEB010000138.1 GCA_903863885.1 uncultured Planctomycetaceae bacterium
AGCCGGCTCTGGGCCAGTTCCTCGCGCAAGCGGAGGTGGTATTCGAGTATCGCTCGACCGAGGTTCCAGGTCCGGCCAACCAGCGCGACGAGTACCGGCAGGGGTTCCTGCTGTTCTACGACAAGCTCTGGGACACCGTCAACCTTCGCAACGACCTGCAGCACTACCAGGAACGCTTCGTCATGCACCCTGTTCCCACGTTCAGTGAACAGTCGGTGCGCGAGGCCATTCTGAACGCCGTCAGTCACCGGGATTACCGGCATCCCGGTTCGGTGTTCGTCCGGCAGTTTGCCAGGCGAATCGAAATCGTCAGCCCAGGTGGGTTCCCGGCCGGCGTCACCCCGGAGAATATCCTGTACCGGCAGAATGCCCGCAATCGGCTCATCGCCGACAATCTGGCACGCTGCGGCCTGGTGGAACGTGCCGGCCAGGGCGCAAATCGGATGTTCGCGGAAAGCGTTCGTCAGGGCAAACGCCTGCCCGACTTCACGCACACCGACCAGTTCCAGGTCTCGCTGACCCTGCACGGCCAGATCCAGGATCCGGACTTCCTGCGTTTTTTGGAGAAGGTGGGACCGGATCGGGTCGAGGCGTTTGCCGTCGAGGACCTGCTCGTGTTGGATCATGTCCACCGCGAACACCGCGTTCCGGACGATCTTCGCGACCAGCTCCGCTCGTTGATCGCTGAAGGCATCCTTGAACGCGTAGGAACCGGCCGCGGCGTGCGTTATCTGCTCGCGCGGAAGTTCTACGAGATGCGGGGCCAGTCGGGAGAACACACGCGCCGGCTCGGCCTGGACCGAGAACAGAACAAGAGCCTCCTGCTGAATCACATTCGGCGCCGTGGTCCGGACGGCTCCCCCCTTGGCGAGCTGACACAGGTTCTCCCGGCTCTCTCCGTCGATCAGATTCGGCACCTTTTGAAGGAACTGCGTGCGGAGCAGCAGATCACGCTTCGCGGAAAAGGACCGGCTAGCCGCTGGTACCCCCAGGATGTATGCGAACAGCCTCCACGGACGTGAACACGAGCTTTGCCGACACTATCGCATTGCCGCATTTCGCCGCATTTCGGCCAGTTTCCGTGATTCGATTCCGCGGCGGACGCGGCGTAAACCGTTTCTGGGAATCACGATGCGCTATTGTCCTGGTCGTTGGCATTGCCGCATTTTGTTCTAACCGTGGCCAATTTTGAGCGTTTACCGGGTGGACGAAATCTCTTCGTTGAAGCGCGACTCGCTAAAACGAGTGTGCTTCCTCGTGATGCCCACTTCGGAGCTGAACCCGAGGTTGACCGGCCACACCATCAGGGCGTCGTGATCAGGTTCTGTTTGCAGAATTACGTCGCCAGTCCGTGCCGCCGGCACAGGTCCAGGAAGGGTTGACCGGGGGTCTTGGTCAGAATCACCACCGACGTGAAATGGCGGCGGCAGCGCAGGACCTGTTCCAGCGCAAAACGCGTCTGCCCGGATTCAGCCTGCAGGCGTTGAAAAGGGTCGGTGCTGTTGGATAGGTGTACCTGAAAATCGGCGGGGCGGTCCGCTTCCGCGAAGACGACGTGCTGCGCTACCTCGACGAATGCGTCGTGCAAAGTAGTACGCAGACGGCTCGGTGGTTAGCCCCCCGGACACGGTTCAAGAGCCGCCATTTCGGCTAGAGTGTTTCCGCATGTACTCGGGATCGAGTTCGACGTGCCCGTAGACCACCCGTGGACGCTTCTTTTTCTTCGCTTCCGGCCTGGGGATGATCACGCGGGACAGCCGGAGGTCAAACGCCTCGGCGGTGATTTTGACCGCCTCTTCCGGCCGGCACCCGGTGAACCAGATGAAGCTGGCGATGTCGTTAAAATCCTGGTTGGGGACGCAGGCGAGAGCGCCGTCGAAGTCCCGTTGGGAAAGAACCTGCTCGCACCGGCCTGGATCGGGCTTCCGCAGTCCGCGGAGCGGATTCCTGTCGATAAAAGCCGAGCTACCCGGCCAGGACTTGAACCTGGAATGAGGGAGCCAAAATCCCTAGTGTTGCCAATTACACCACCGGGTAGCATTGGAATCGTGATTATCTTAGAGTTTTTTCCGCCTTCCACAACCGCAAATTGCCTGCGGGTGCAGCTTTCCTGGAATTCGCAGCTTCTCTAATTCCTGACTTGATTGGCGACCCGCCGCAGGTACTCGATGCTCCGGCGGGCGATCGTTTCGCCGCCGGGGGCCGTGTCGAAGACTTCGACGGAAATCCAACCGCGGTATTGAGTTTCTTCGAGTGCCCGAAGGATG
>CAIPEB010000139.1 GCA_903863885.1 uncultured Planctomycetaceae bacterium
ACGATTGTCGACAATGTACAGACGGCCATTCGCCTGAAGCGGAAGCGGCACTGGGTACGGCCGGCGATTATGCTGGGCATGATAGTGGGCGATTCGAATCGCTCTGCGGTCGAACCGCTGATCCGCCTAGCCGCAGACTGGTTTGGAACGCCGATACTCGAGTCGGCACCTCGCCTGGGCATAGTCTACCGCGACGATATGCTCGGACTTGGCATGTTCATCTCCGAGCGATTCGACTGGATTACTGACTATAGCGATCGGTCGATATCAGCCATCCAACCCGGGCCATGCCCAGGCCATCGTGATCTGGTGGTGTACTCCAATGGGAAAGCGGCGTTCTGTTGTCTAGATGTCGACGGCGATCATGTGCTGGGTGACCTTAAGACGGAGACATTCGATGCGGTGTTCCTGGGGCCGCATCGTTCGGAGAGCGTGCGGGCCATTGCGGAGCGGGATCTGCCGAGTATCCCGCCTCGGTGCCAGCGTTGTTGGCTCTTGTACCACTCTCGGTAGGACGGCAGATTATCGGAAAGTCTCATGCACCCTGAAGCGGCAGCTCAGATCGAACAATCCTCGCTGAACAACGTTTATGTTCACGTCCCTTTTTGCCGAAGCAAGTGCCCCTTCTGTTATATTCCTGTCCAGCGCGCAGGTACCCACGATCTGGAGTCATATCTGCAGGCGGTGGGCGAAGAGATCGAAGGTCGTGTCCGAACAGCCTTGTCTCGGCAATCGGCCGTGGCGGTTCGACAGATATACTTTGGGGGCGGAACTCCCAGTCTGGCGCCGCCGGAGTCGCTCGGTTGGGTGCTGGCGGCGCTGAGACGCGTGCTCGGACCATTTGCCAACACGACGGTCACCCTGGAGATTCTACCGGAACAATTCGCTCCGGACTATTTTGAGCGTCTGGACACCGCAGGTTTCAATCGGGTTGCGGTCGGCGTGCAGACCTTTGATGCCCCACAACTGGCTCAGCTCAAGCGGCCCTACTCGGCGCGGGTTGCGCTGGCTTGCCTTGATCAGGCTCGTCGCGCCAACATCGCCTCAGTTGCGTGTGAGTTGATGTGGGGTTATCCCGAGGCCGAAGAGCAATCAATGAGCCGAGATTTTCAGGAGGCGGCCGACGTGGGTGCGACCGAGGTAAGCTTTCAATGGTACAACGTGCGGGACGGTAGTAATGCGCCGTCCGGCGCGGGACTCGACCGCCTGGAGAACATGTTCGCACGGACACGCGAGTTAGCAATTGCCCTGGGCTACCAGCAGTGCAGTGCCCAGACGTTTCGCTTGCCAGGAGAACAGGCCTCTGCAGGAGGACTGAACGCCGCCGGGATCTCGGCTACCTCTTATGGCGCCATCTTAGGCGTGGGGTGGCAAGCTGTAAGCTATCTGGGCCTTACGAGCGGCCAGCACGTTGGTACGCTGCAGGAGTATCTTCGTGCGCCGGCGGAGCATTACCACGAGGAATTGATTGCCGACGAGCACTTCTTCGAGACGGCCCTATTCTACGAACTTACCATGTCGATGCATTTCGACGTCCGGGCGTTTGTCACCCGTTTTTGCCTCGCAGATCTGAGCGAAGCAGCCGGTATCCTGCCAACAATTATTGCATTCCAGGAGGCAGGGGTAATCTCGTCGTGCAAGGAAGGGGGGTTTGACTTGACGCCACGCGGCCAAGCCATATTGGATGCCGCGATGGCCTCGATGGGCACCTACAACCGTGGAGGCGCCGTACTATGAACTGCGAGCGTGCAGCGGCGTGTGGAGCAGGTCACTGTGGCCGCTTTCAGCTCTTGATTCGTCCCGGGCAAGGCGCTGTGGTAATAAACGCCCTGAGCGGTGCTTGGCTGGGAGGCGACGAAGCCGAAATCCGTTCTGTCTTCAAGTATCTACAGGGGGGAACACCGCAGGTACAACTGGCGGCCCATCTGCAGGACCTGATCCAAGGTAGTAGCATTGCGGAACCACCGATCGTCGCGACCGGGTTTGAGCCCGAACTCGCTGTGCTGCATGTGGGGCATACGTGCAATCTGTCCTGCGAATACTGCTACGCGCCAAAAGATCAGGCCCGTATGTCGCCCGAGATCATCGACGCCACGTGCCGGTTCTTGGCCCAGGTGCCCAGGGGGCTGTTCATTCAGTTTATGGGCGGCGAGCCACTGTTGCACCTTCGCGAAATCGGTGGGATCGTAGATAAGCTCCGCGAAGGCCGGAGCCAGTTCCCGACGAGTTGTGGCATTCAGACCAACGGCTTTCATCTCTTGGATGAAGGCGTGCTGTCGTTCCTGCAGGCCCGTGATATCTATTTCGGTCTGAGTTTCGACGGCCCGCGCGGGATGTCTGCTGCGAGGTTTGGGGCGCGGACGGACGAGTTGCAGCGTCAGGTCGAGGACCTGATCGAGCGACTGCACGAATGCGATATCCAATTCGGCGTGCTGGCGGTCCTGAATCGATACAACGCCCACCGGTTAGAGGAGTTGCTCGACTGGTGCCTGAATCGTGGCATTCCGCGTCTGTTGCTCACACCCGTGTTGCCGCAGCCCGACAATCGTGAACTGGCGGTCGATGAAGGTGAGGCAGCGGAAGCCCTGCGAAGCCTGTTCCGGATTTGGGTGGATCGGGGTTTGTATCGGAAGATCGAGATCGAGAACTTCCGCTCGCTAGAGGACAATCTCACAGACCTACATCGGGGTTACATGTGCCGGAAATATCCTTGCGGAGCCGGTCGGGAGCAAGTCGCAATAAATACGGACGGCTGGATTTATCCCTGTGATTACCTGACTGGACTTGCGCAGTTTGCATTGGGCCACGTGAGCCTGCATACGCCGGCAGATATCGCCGGGAGTGGCCTGCTGTTGCGACTGCATGAGCAGACAGCGCTCGCTCGCTTGGGCGATTGTGGCACGTGTGGGTTCCTTTCGATCTGTGGCCATTGCGTCGGCAGCAGCTATTTCAATGGGGGCGGCGTCGCAGGAAAGCGTTTATCGTGCCAGTCCGACAAGCTGGTCATCGAAGAAATGCTTTTTGAATTACTGTGGAACTCGGAATACAGCAGCCATGTGGTTTCCCGATAACAGTGCCCTGCCCGATTGGGTATCGTACAGCCGGATCGATGACGAATTCTGGATCATCGACCACCGGAACGACTCACTGCTCAAGCTCAACTCAGCCGCCTCAGCGATTTTCGCCAAGTTGATCACAGGCGTCTGTCTGGATGAAGTCGAGACTCGCTTTGTTCAGGAGCAACTAGCGAGCGTGATCACGTTTGCCGGTGACCAGATCAAGGGCAAACTCGCGACGGCGGCCGACCCGTCCGATCCGTACGGGGCTTTTCGTTATCTGCGGGAACTCGCACTGTACAAATGCACGCCATTATTCGCCACATTGGAACTGACCTACCGCTGCAACCTAGATTGCTGCCATTGCTACCGCCCGCACGAGCCGTCCGAAACCATGCCTTTGGCGCGGTGGAAGTCATTGGTCGCCGAACTTAAGCAGATCGGAACGCTGAGCCTGGCCTTAACCGGCGGCGAGCCTCTAGCTTGGCCACATTTTCGCGAACTGGTCACAGCGGTCCGTGCATTGCGAATGGCTTTCCTAGTGAAAACCAACGGATGGCTGCTGGATGACTCGTTGTGCGAGTTCCTGGCACAGCATTACGTGACGGAGGTCCACGTCAGCATGTATGGCGGTGCACCTTCCAGCCACGACGCCGTGACGCGGTGTCCCGGCAGTTTCAAGCGAGCCCGACGGGCCATAAAACGGTGCGCAGCGGCTGGCATCCCCGTTCAGATCTCGTGCATACTCACAAGGTCGACATGGCGGGAATATGAGGCCGTGGCGCGGATCGCGGATGAATTGGAGGTCGGCGTAGGTTTCAATCCCGTCATCATGCCGTCCGCCGAAGGTGCAGTGGACTACGAAGCGTTGCGGTTGACGCCAGAGCAGATCCGTCATTTCTGCCACCTCTGCATAGGGGATAGTCCGCTGCTAAAGGTTTTGCGTTTTCCGGGACATCCGGTTTGCAGCGCGGCACGCAGCAATTGCTCTATCGCCCCAGATGGGCGCGTTTATCCCTGCAACGGTTACTGGTACGCGACGTCGACTGAGTCGGTGCTTGAGCGGCCGTTCGACGAAGTCTGGCGGAGCTCACCAATTCTGAAGCAAGTGCGAGATTTGACCAACGCCGATCTAGCCCAGTGCTCGGCTTGTACGCATTTCGCCTTTTGTCCACGTTGCCCCGGCATGGGGCACGCCGAGACTGGCGAGGTGGCGGGTATTGCGCCGGGGGACTGCCTCTATGCCCGCGCCTTCCATCGCGGGCACCAGGAACAGCCACCCGCTGTTTTGTTCGCACAGGCGGGTTCGTTCGGGTCACGCTGCCAATAGTAATCGGGGTAGGAAACCGCTCATGTACTCAATGAACACGGAATTGTGGATTCAACCCCGCGTTGAGCAGTGCAGCGAGGAAATGGCCCGCCCCAGCTCGTTTCTCATCCCGTTGGACTTGGGAGCCAACGGCCGGCTCTTGCTTAACGGACTGACCGGCGCCATTGACCTCTTTACGCAGGAGGAGTTTCGTTGGGTCGGTCTGGCTGGCGACAGTGCGACAATGCAGTCGGTGCCTCCCGCCCTTGTCCAGCGCGGGCATTGGCTGGCCCCCGTCGAGGAACAGCGACTGGTCGCCGAACTGACAGCGCGGATCGAGGCGGAGCGACGATGCGGGCCGATGTTCTTCTTTCTCTGTCCGACCAACTTCTGCCCGATGGGCTGCGCGTACTGTATTGAAGGCGCCGCCACGCACGCAGCCACCCGGACGGCCATGTCCCCGGAGATGGTCGGCCGAGCCTTCGACACGATGGAGTGGCTGGGCCAACGCTGCCGTCGAGAATTGGGCCACGTGCTGCTGTTCGGTGGAGAACCCTTGCAGGCCTACTGCTGGGACACCGTGCATGCGATCCTCACCGAGGCCCGGCGACGACATATCGAGTTGTTCATCTTCACCAACGGTCTTGACCTGGAACGCTACGCGCCGATCCTCGGTGAAAGCGGAGACGTGGTCACCGGCGTTTCTGTCACGCTAGACGGCAGCGAGGCCTACCACAACGCCCAGCGTGCAGTCCCAGACGCCTTTGCCCGCGCCGTGAGGGGGATCGAGCGGCTCGCTGAAGCCGGCGCTACCGTGCAGATCCGCACCAACGTCAGCCGCGCGGGGATCGACCAGGTGCCCTGGCTGCGTGATTTTTACCAGCGTCGTGGATGGTGGCGCGATCCACGATTCTCGTTCGAACTGGCTCCCTTGACGAATCACGGCTGCCGTCCGACGCTGGACCAAGAGACGATCACACACTACGAGACGGCTTCCTTCTTCTACTCGTTGCTGCGGGAGGACAGCACGTACGGCCGCTTCCGCTTCGTCGGGATGTTCTCCTACCTTTACTACGTGCTCCGCGAGCTCCAGCTAATCACTTTCCCGCCTGAGGAACTGGGGGCTCACGTCGTCGTCCCTCGGGTGCACGGTTGCCCGGCGAATACCGGTGCGACCTTCACACTGGTGTCCGACGGGTCTCTCCATGCCTGCAACGAACAAACGGGTAGTGACGATGTCCCCCTTGGGACGTTTTGGCCCGAATTCACAATCGACGACCGCCTGATTGAGGCTTGGCTGTCGCGCACCGTGACCAACTTGCCAGAGTGTCGGACATGTGCCTATCGTTTCTTTTGCGGAGGCGGCTGTTCGCTTTCGGCGACAAAACGAAACGACGGTGACCTCCAGCACGGAACCTGCGACTCGCTGAAGTCCGACTTCCAACGTTTCTTCCAAAGCATTGCCACGGACATCGTTCGCACGGTGAGAAAATAGGCGATTTCATCGGGCTGCGCCAGTTGGTCCAGCACATTTATGCCGATGGCCACTCGGGGCTATCGAAGATGCCAATCGCTCTTTCACATCGTCGTGTATCCACCAACGTCTTCTTTGTCGGACTGATGTCCCGCTTCACCATTGCTGAGTCGGAGGAATCTAATGGACCGATTTCGTGACGCTGCTATGTCGGGGGAGACAGCAGAAGTGAATCCAGAGCAGTCAAAGGTACTTGCCGAGATCAAGAAACTTCGTGGCAAAATCCCCCTTGATGAAAAGGGCCCGCACAAGGCTGTGTTTGGCCTGGACTTGACGTACACCAAGCTGACCGATGCAGGGCTGGCGCACCTCAAAGGCTTGACCAAGCTCGAGGAACTGTGGCTGAAATTTACGAAGGTGACCGAAGCGGATGTGAAATCGTTTCCGCAAGCACTGCCAAGCTGCTCCATCGAGCGTTGAAATGCCGATCCTGAAGCCATTTTCTCCGCCTTAGCACGGAGCCGCTATTATTGGTCTGTTCCGGTCGAGCGTCGGGCGGTGTGACGAGCGTACCTGCATACTCCCGAACAGTCGGGTAATGAACACAAACAGGCCTCAACGACCGATCATAACCAACGGGAGTCCAACGTCATGGAACTGGTTCTCATCCAGGCCGGTGAGTTTGACATGGGCACGCGGGAAAGCGTTGATGAGCTCATGCAGCTGTTCCCGGATATTCCCGCTCCCGCGGAAGCGCGGGCGTGGTTCACCTGGGAGCAGGGCTCGCATCGGGTCTGCATCACCCGTCCCTTTTGGCTCGGTAAGTACCCCGTCACCGTCGGGCAATTCGATGCTTTCGTGCGAGCCACGAACTACCGTACCGAGGCTGAGACGAGCGGGGGTGCCTGCCGCTTCACTGGAACGGGACTGCTGCTCGATTCGCAGTTGAATTGGCGTAACCCAGGGTTCCTGCAGGGGGACGATCACCCGGTCGTGTGTGTTAGTTGGAATGACGCGCAGGTGTTTTGCCAATGGCTCAGTCGCCAGGACGGAAATAACTACCGGTTGCCGACCGAGGCGGAGTGGGAGTACGCGTGCCGGGCAGGCACCGTCACGCAGTGGAGCTTCGGCAGTGATCCATCATGGTTGGGCGAGTACGCTTGGTACTGCGCCAATTCGGGCGGCACGACGCATCCGGTGGGGCAGAAGAAGCCCAACCCTTGGGGATTGTATGATATGCACGGCAACGTGGCGGTCTACTGTGCGGACCGGTTTTCCAAAGACTACTACCGCACATCTCCCAGCGACGACCCGCTCGGTCCCCTTTCTGGCGAGGAGCGAGTGCTCCGCGGTGCGGCTTGGCTGGACGAAGTTTGGGACACACGATGT
This sequence comes from uncultured Planctomycetaceae bacterium, assembly GCA_903863885.1. Taxonomy (GTDB): domain Bacteria; phylum Planctomycetota; class Planctomycetia; order Pirellulales; family Pirellulaceae; genus CAIPEB01. The sequence goes on from CAIPEB010000139.1 coordinate 7,229, forward strand.
GGCGCACGCTTCTGGGTTTCGTCCGACAGTCGTGTTCACGATCATGGATTTCGCGTTGCCAGAACCCGTTGTCGATCAGAAGGGCAGGTCGGTTGCTAGGTGTCTGACAATTCTGACTGGCGCAGTCTGCGGGATCTGGGCAGACTGCTGTGGTGATCGCTTCTCAGTCCGTGAGCCCCGCAAGGAGTGCGCGATGAGCGAGTCGCCGCGAGTGCCGCCCAAGGAGTTCGCCGAGTCGATGCGTGGTGAAGTGGAACAGTATCTCAAGCAGGTCATGGAGGCTGTGAATCAAGCGCCGGATGGCGCGTGGATCTCCGGCAGTGAGGAGCAGGTCCGTGACATTGTCGCCGCGATGCGGCAACGGATTTTTGAGCAGGCGGTGCAGAAGCGACTGGATGCGGCGGAAGCCGCTTTTCCCCCCTCCGCATCATCCGACGACGGGAAAGCGGTTGGCTGACAAAGGCCGCCAATCGCGGACAGTCCTGACGATCAACGGCAAAATCGCGATCTATCGGCGCTGGTGGTACAGTCGGCAGACCGGCAGTCTTGCGCCGGCGGACGAGATGCTGGATCACGGCGGCGATACGATCACGCCCGGCGTCGTGGAGATGGCCTGTCGGATCAACTTGTCGGCCACCAGTTTTCGCAAGGCGGCTTCCGTCCTGGAGCGGACGGCCCAGGTGAAAGTCAGCGGTGAGCGGTTGCGGCAAGTCGTGGAAGCCACGGGACGTCGCGTCCTGCAAGCTCAGCAAGACAACGCCGTCCGCGTAACGTGGCAGGCAAGCGACTGTGGCGTTCCGGAGGACAAGACCGGGGAAAAGACGCGTGTTTACACGGGCTGCGATGGAGTGATGGTCCCGATCATTACCGACGCGGAGAAAGTCAAACGCCGTAGCACCATCAAAGCCAAGCGTCGCCGCAGCGGGAAAAAGTGTAAGCGATTGCCGCCGCGAAGGCGTGGCTCCGACCTGGCCTGGAAGGAGTTCAAGGTGGTGTTCTTCTATAGCGAGGATGCCCGGCATCAACATGTGGCCTTCACGGACGGCAACCATGTCAAAGCCGGAACTCTCTTGCGTCGTGAAGCAGATCGATTGCAGTTCCGCGAAGCCCGCGAACACATCGGGATCGTCGATGGGGCGATCTGGATTCGCGAACAAATGGAACTGCATCTGGCCGAGTTGGATGGGCTGGGTTTGGACTTCTACGATTTGAGTGAGAACGTCCATCACGCGCGGCGCAAGGTGTTTGGCGAGGAATCGCCCGACGGCAGAGCGCGGGCCGACGATCTGATGCACGTGTTCAAGCACGAGGGCTACTCGGCCGCCTGGGAGAAGATCATCCAGTGGCGGGCCACGCTGAAAGGCCAACTGAAACGGGAGGCTTCTGATCGGTTGATGAAGTTCGTCTCGGCGCGTCAGGAAATGATCCGGTATCCGAAGTTCCGCGAGCGTGGGTGGCAAATCGGCAGCGGTCCGACCGAATCTCAGTGCAAGCTGTGCACGAAACGACTCAAGGGCTATGGCCGTCGCTGGGATCGGCCCAATGCCACAGCCGTGGCGGCCTTGGACGCACTGGACAGGAACGGCCAATGGCCGCAAGTCTGGCCCAACGCCTGCCCCGCCGCGCGTTAAGGCCGCCAGGATGTTTGGTCACGCACCGTTGCTAGCGACGCTTTGACAGAAGACGGCGCGAGAGCAATAATGCCGTCCAAGCGATGTTCCAACTTACAAGGGTCTTTTCACGCTTTCTTCCAGCGAAGGGCGATCGTGTTGGGGGACAATAGTTTCTTCTGCATCCGGCTCACTCGGCGCTGCGCAATGACGTGCGAGTATTGCTATATGGAGTCTGGCCCCAACGCGGCCCAAGACTTCGATCTGCACCGACTCCGAGACATCTTGCGGCAAGCTCGACGGATCGGCTACTCGTGGGTCTCCATTTCTGGTGGTGATCCCTTGGCTCATCCCCGCTTCCGCGAAGCGATGCGTTTGGTGGAGGAAACGGGATTGTGGCTTTTCGTGGAAACAGGAGGGCGGCTTGTTACCGAAGAAGTTGCCGATTGGTTCGCCGAGTTCGCACGCCACCGCCGCTGTATCGTCAGCGTGGGATTAGACTCCCATGAGCCCGGAGTTCATGATCGGATGCGGGGAAAGGGGAGCCACGCGGCTGCCGTCCGTGCGATCGGATTACTCCGTGAACGGGGTGTCAACGTACATGCCTGCAAGGTGCTGAGTTCCGCAGATTTTGAGTCGGATTTCAATCTCGATCAGTTGCTGGACTTCTGCCGCCGAATCGGCATCAGCCGGATCGATGTGACTCGAGTCGTCCCCTTGGGCCGAGGAGACAATCGGGCTTTGTGGTTAAGTCGGGAGCAGGTGGAAGAGGCGCGTCGCCAACTAGTGACGCGGGAGGACTATGGGCCCTTCGTGTACTCGGTGGATTTCAGCCGGCTGCGTCAGTTCTCTAGGTGCGC
>CAIPEB010000140.1 GCA_903863885.1 uncultured Planctomycetaceae bacterium
CGGTCCAGTCGGCGCTGCGGAACCTGCCCGACCTGGGCGACGTCACGGTTTCGGCCACCGGCTCGGGCGCAAACCTTACCCACACGATCACCTTCACGGGCGTCACCAACCCGACCCAACTCACCAGCAGCTCCGGCCTGACCGGCGGCACCCCGGCCATCACCCACGCCACCACCCTGGCCGCCAGCCCCTACGTGATGCGTGGCGCCCGGGCATTGGAGTTCGATTCCAACGGCTCCCAACTCACGGCCCTCCAGTGCCCGGTGGCGGTCGCGGAGAAGACGGTCTACGGGGTCTGTCTCTGGGCCTGCTGTGACGTGACGCCGGCCCAGGGCGTGCTGACCATTGACCTCGTGGACGGCATCGGTGGCACGGTGCTGAGCGACGACGAGGGCAACGCCTGCTCGACCACGATCGACTGCACGGCCCTGACGTCCTCGTACCAGCCCACCGCCGCCGTATTCCGCACCCCCACGGCCGTCCCTTCGACGGTCTACCTGCGGATCCGGATCACCACCGCCGTGTCGTCCGGGACCAGCGTGTTCATCGACGAGGTGGCGATGCGGCAGATGACCGAACTCTATAACGGCGGGCTGTTTGTCGCGGCCTTCCAGGGCTCGACCGATCACCAGGTCGGGGATGACGCCCAGATTCAGGTCGTGAACGACTACGCGGGCGAGGTCCACACGTGGTGCGACCGCATTTTCGGGCTGCGGAACTCGCGGCTCCTGCTGCCCAGCGACAACACCGGAAACGAAACCATCCCCGATTCCCTGATCGCGTGAGCCTATGGCCGACCAAGCCGTTTTTGAGTACGCCGGTGTTCCGCTCCTGTTTGACATGAATCGACAGGCCCAGCAGTTCCTTGATCGCTACCTGCCGATCGAACAGCTTGTGACCCCGCCAGACAACCCAGCCCGCGACGACTGGCACTGCAACACAGCCGGGCAGGGGAGAGTCGGTTTACCGCGTCCAAACTATCCGCCGCCACCGCGTCCTCAGATCAACACACTCTATTGGCCCACCGGAGCAACACGCTGGGCAAGGGGCTGGTTTTTGTGCGACCAAGAGGGCGTTGATAAGTTAACCGACTTAGGGTATTCCGACGCTCCGTGGGGAACCTTCGTTAGGGCAAAAGCATTGCGGATCAGCACCCCATCTGAGTTTGGCGATGACGATGATCAATACACTCTTGCGGCGCAAATGTTCCTGCTTCGCCCACTTCAAATCACAGCAACGAATTCAGCACCATTCGGCGACCTTTGGCTGGTTCCCCTTGTAGACAGCAGGTATTTTTGGCAATGGGCACCGATGCAGTTTTACCTTGGAACCAGTAGCATCAGAAAAACGTGGGAGGATCTTATTTCCGATCTCGGGGAATCGCTTAAGACAGACATCGAGTACGATGCCATTCATAGCGAATACATGCTCCCAGATCCAATTGAGTCGCTACGCGAATACGACAACGCTGCAATGTTACTCGACGCCGTCGCGCACTCTATCGGCCGCAGGGTTGTGGTTGATTTTTCTGGAAACACATCTCTTCAAACGTACACTCAGGCATCCAGTGCGATCAAAACATCGCACGATCATATCAAGTATTGGGGAACCGCCGGTCAAGCATTGATTGCAGGTCGAACAACTAGAAACACTGCACCACCAGCGTGGCCGTGGCCCGAAAAAATCCGAGTCTCATTTCCGGCGATGGATGTTGCAAGCAACGATGGCGCACAATACCACTACCGGAAGGACACTAGAGCCGACGAGGTGGACGGTATCATTGAAGTAGACACTCCTATTACCCGTGGAACTAAAACCGTTCAGTGCCGCGCGTGGGCGATGTTTCAGTGTGGAGGAGATGGGGCATATCCAGCAAACAGGACAAATCTGGACGCGCTGGCGACGAGATTTTCTACGGATTCATACGGTTGGCTCAAGCATCAGTACGACCATGCCTGGCCTGGCGTCCAGCGATGGACACCATGCGGCTTCGACGACCACGTCCTGTTTGAACTCGGCACCGAATACGTGGAGGACATCGAAGCCATCGCAGATCACGACGGCGCGACCCCCGATCTTGTGACCGTCCGGGAAAACCTTGGCCGCCGCTACATGACGCGGGTCCAGTCGATGCCGGCCAACTTCGGGGTGTCGTCGATCCTGTGCCAGTACGAGCACGCGATTCCAGGCGTGGCCGACGGCCTCATGGTCAAAACGCCCTCGGGCGGCATTGCGGCCCGGGACTGCTACGACCTGTCGTCGGCGTGCTGCAAGGTCTACCACG
>CAIPEB010000141.1 GCA_903863885.1 uncultured Planctomycetaceae bacterium
CTCACGCCGATGTTGGGCTACCGTATCCAGTTCGCTGGACGCTGGCGGCTCCACCACCGGCTCCGGCACCACGACGGGCTCGGGCTGCGGCGCGGCGGCGGCAATCTGCTGCTTCTCGTACAACGCCTTGAGTGCGGCCAGATTCTTTTCATCCAGCCCCTCGATGACCCAACCGTTGTCCGCAGCCCACTGTTCGAACTCCATCGTCATTACCTCCAAAGCGTGCGTTGAATTGGCACTGGCGGCCACGTGGGCCGACGTTTCGTCGTCCGCCCCGAGCGCCACGAAACTGACTTCGCCCAACACCGATTTACGGGCGACATACAACGGTCCGTTAAACTCTCGGCCGTTGGCGGACGCCGTTCGGCCTTCTCCGATGAACACGACCTTCTCGGCGGTCGCACCCAGCGACGCCTGCCAGGGGAAGCCGTTCTCGCTGGTCGTGATCACTTCCTGGGCGGTCGCCCCGGCTCCCGAAATCACGCCCGCCACTTCCAGTGCCGTATCGGTCACACGGATGTCGTCCGTATGGCCCACGATCTGCGCCGTGTTGTGGTCCTTGAGGATCGGTCGGGATTTCTTGGAAATCCGCAGTCCGGCCAGGTCCACGACCACGGGGTAACGCCAACCCGCCAGTTGCATCACGTTGCCCGTATAGGCCGTCATCGTGAAGCGGCGCAGCGGCGGCCGGTCGCCTTCGATGGGCTGGGCAGCCGCCAAGCGAATGCCGCCCCCATCGCCGCCGGTAATGCGCAATTGCGCGGGAACCCGCTCAGTAGTCCGAGTCGGTTTGATCAACTTGGGCATCGTCCTCTTGATCCTCCTGATGCTGTGGGTCCGGTTGCGGCGCGACTTTGGTCACCGTCGCGTCCATGCCCAGACCGAGCTCTTCCATCAATTGCAGTTCTTTGGCCCGCTGGCGCAGTTCCGTTTCCCAGTCGCGTCCCTGCTTGGCATACTCGTTGGCCAGCGTGGTGGTATGGTTGGTCAGACGGGTCGCCTGCGCAGACGCGTCCTTCATGGGATCCACATGCTCTTGACCGTCAAAAAACCATTGGTGCCCCCGGTCGGCATCGAGCGTGCGCAAGGATGGCGGCAGATAGCCTTCGATCAGGGCTGCTTCGTCCAGCCAGGCCGACAGAATCCGGTCCAGAATGACCAGCCCGATGTGGGTCTGATCGACGCGGATCGATTTGAAGTACGTCTGATGGTCGAGCCGGCCGCTGGCGTAGTTGTAGCCACTCGAATTGCCGGCCGCGACGTTGTACGGCATGTTCAGGCAGCGGGCGATTTCATTGAGGATTTCCCTTTTAAACTCACCAAATCCGGTCGAAGGTTGTTGAGCCTCGAGCTGGCTCATTCGCCATCCACCGGGCATGGTCACCAGGGCGCGCGACTCCAGTTGGATGGGCTCAAACGGTTCAGCGGGATCCGCTTCCCCGCCGGCAGGCGCATCGGTGTAGAGGATGCCCGCGAAGTTGGCTGCCGTCTCCGCGGCCGCAATCACGGCCAGCGTGAATCGACGCAGTTGCGCAAACAGCGGCAGCGCCGGCGTGATGTCCGGAATGCCCCGGCTCTGGCCAGGTCGGTCACAACGGTAGAAGTGAATGATTGATTCGGCCGGAATCTGATCGTAGGACAAATCAAACACGGCTCCGTTGCTTCCCGGATGACGGCGGAGCACGTGATAGACGATGGGGTTGCCTGATTCATCGAATACGATCCCGTCCATGGCATTGGGTTCCGTGAACGTCAGATCGGGCGTGGCCACCTGGTCGGCTTCGATCAAGCGCAGGTCCAGCTTGACGGGCGTGTTCTCACGGACGTTGCTCGTAAGCAGCCCAAACGCTTCGCCGTCCTCCGCGCGAGCCATTCGCATCGTGCGTAGCTTGTCGGCCAGGCTCACGACCGAAGACCAGCGGTTGAATTCGCGTTCCACGACCCGGTTGGCCACGGGGTCGGGTGAGAGCATCTGCAGGCGCGGGCCCGTGCCCACCGTATCGTTGGCCAGCGTGAGCACGATGCCCTTGGCATAGCTGTTGTTGGCCACTTCGTAGCGGCAGCGGTTCCGCAAGATCCGGCGTACTTCGGGGCTGGCTGCGGCGTCGGCCGACAGTCCATCCGCATTGGCCCAGTGCCGATAGTTGTCCGGGTTGGTAATGGCCGCGTCGTAGCGCGCAAAGAGAGGCCGGAGCTGGCTTCCGCGACCGGAAATCCGGCGCGTCATGGCCAGCGACGCATCCTGTCGTCGCCGTGCGATCCTTCGCACCCAGTTGAACATCCGCTGCTCCAGCTCCGGCCTGCGGCCCTTGCGACTAGGCAGTGCCCGGCGGCACGATCTTGTTGAATCGCAGCCCCCGGCGCTTCTTCTTGGCCGCATCCTTCGCGGCCAGGTAACGATCGGCGGCAATCTGATCCGCCAGACTGTGCTGTTCGACGCTTCCGGCGTCCCCCGAGACTTTGGCGGGCCCGGCTGCGTTCTCTTGAATCTTGTCCTGCAGCTCCTCGCCCACGACTGTCACTCCCTCAGGCAGCGAGCGGAATCGGCTCGCCTATTTCGTCGAACTACCCGGTGCACTTGCGAGTTGACAAAAAGCTCATTGATAAAACTGACAATCGTGCTTCCGAGTGGCGTGAACGGGAGTCATCGCAGCGATCGACGATACGATGTCCTCCCCTTAGTTATGTATGCCGTTCCGACGCGCGATGTACGCCTTGCCGGACCGTTTTTGAAAAATCGTGCCACCGGTAGCAAGGTGTCAGAAAAGAGGACTGGCTGGCGTACGAGTTGACGCAACCGGTATCATGTCGCTGGATGATCGAACGACCTTCAGCAGGTTGCCGGCTGCGGTGACCGAAAGTCGAGAGAAGGTGCAGCATGTCCGATGCGAACCACGATCAGGATTTCGACCAGGAGAATCTCAACGGACAGGAAGCCAAGGACCAAGACATCAACGCCTCAGATCATCACGACGACGACGACGATTTCGATGAGGAGGATTTCGACGACGACTTTGATGATGACTTCGAGGAAGAGC
>CAIPEB010000142.1 GCA_903863885.1 uncultured Planctomycetaceae bacterium
ATCCGACATCCGACATCCGACATCCGACATCCGACATCCGACATCCGACATCCGACATCCGACATCCGACATCCGACATCCGACATCCGACATCTGACATCTGACATCTGACATCTGACATCTGACATCTGACATCTGACATCCGGCATCTGACATCCGGCATCCGGCATCCCCTCCTCAACTGACTCGACGCAGCACAGCAATCAACTCGGCATGCAGCTGAGTTGTGGCTGCCACCGCCATTCGCGGTCGATCGAGCTGCAACGCCGAACCGTCAGCCGCCGTGACCACGCCGCCCGCCTCGCTCACAATTAGGAGTCCCGCGGCAACGTCCCAACTCTTGACGCTGGTGCTCCAGTAAGCATCGAGCTTGCCTGCTGCGACGTAGCACAAGTTCAGAGCCGCTGAACCCAGTCGGCGGAGCGACTGGCATTCGAGGCTGACTTCGATGAAGTGGCGCATTTCCTCGGAATCGCGTTGCACGTTAGCCGCAAAGCTGGCTGCCATCATCGCCGAATGCAGGTTGCGGCAATCGCTGACGCGAAGTCGTTCGCCATTGCACCAGGCTCCGCCCCCGCGACGGGCGGAAAAACACTCGTCATGCGTCGGATCGAGGATGACGCCCGCCAGCAGTTCATCCCCTCGCGCAAGGGCCACCGACACGGCATAGGGTCTCAGGCCATGCACATAGTTTGCGGTCCCATCCAGTGGGTCCACAATCCAGCGGTACTCTACCTCGCCGGCGGCCGCGTCCACCGACCCCTCTTCGCCGACGAATGCGTGATGGGGAAATGCCGCATGGACAGTCCTTTCGATTGCGTGCTGCGACGCGAGATCCGCATCGGTCACCAGGTCTTTCGGGCCTTTTTCACGCGATTTGAACCGGCCCTGCAATCGCACGAGTTCCCTTGCGCCGGCCCGAGCGGCAGCCTCGCAGACTTCCAGAAAATGGACTAACTCAGACAAATCCTCACCTCACCCTGCATGTCAAAGGCCAAGCCGCCCGCCAACAGCCATAAAGCAACTCAGATTTACTCGATCGCAACCGCCCATCCACTGCGTGTTACTCGAAAGTCCAAGCCTTTCAAAAAACGTAAATCGGCAGCTACAGAAGTATGGACACGGTATTGGATCTTGGTATCATCGAAGTGTATTTGTGATGCTAGGCCTTCAAAAAGAGGCCTGCTCGCGTTTTTTCATCAGACTCGACGCCAGGGATTCTGGCGAAGGCGGCCTCTTCTCTGTTCCGGCCCCGCCGTTTGCTGCAAGCGAGCGGCGGGGTTTTTTCGTTGGCCCGCCTCACAGAATCCCTCGACAATCCCGGCAAAACCGACAGGCGGCGGAACAGAGTAATGGAGCCATGCTGGTCATGTGGTCGCTGAACGGAAGCATCGCCGAACTGAGTGGCGGTCTGCTACACGCGCGAGTCGATCTGCGTTATCCGCAAAGGGGACTGGTTGGCGTTCGCCTCTCGAACGACTCGCCGCAGGCCCACTCGCTGCCCATCCACCACATGCTGCAGGTTCACCTGGCCGGGTACCAGCGCGGAAACTGCACGATCCTCGACAGCTTTGTCCGCGGACCGGATCTGATCGTATCTTATGCCGCCAGCGCGATCGACGACGTCCAGTCCCAGGTTTACTGGCGGGCACTGTCCATCCACGAACATGAAGCCGAAGGAGCCGAACTGATCGTTTCGGTGCAGACCGAATCGCTCGACAGCCGGCCGGCAAGCAGCGTGGCAAGCGAGTTGCTGGCCCAGGAAGTCTGGACACTCGCGGAAAACGGCGAGTTCGAACGGCGCGACCAGGGAGCGATGGCGCCGCCGGGAAACGCGTTTTCCAGCCCGCACGGGGTGACCCTGTTCCGTCTGCGCGGACTGCCGTTCAGTTACACCGAGATGATCCACCCATCCGATCTCGGACAGTCTACGATCTCGGCGGGAGATGGGGCCAGCGGCAGCTTTGAATCGCGTTATCCCCTGTTCTGCGAACCGCTGGAGAAGGGGGTAATCCGACGGAGTCGCGTACGAGGCCTGTTCCTGCCCCGACACGACGATACGCTCGCCGCCTTGGCGCTCTATCGCCAGTTCGCCGAGTCAGAGCCACCGCTGACCGTCTAGCTCAGATCTTTGTAGCGCAGTCAAAGTAGTCACGGATCAATACGGATTTTCACGGACGACTGCGGTTCGGCCGCAAGCGGCGCCAAATCCGTCGCCCGAACATCAACAGCCCCGCCACACCCGTCAGCGCCAACGTGCCAGGCTCCGGCACTGCATTGGCCGTCAGTTCCTCAGACACGGCGTACATGGGCAAGGGAGTTGAGCTAGTTATGCCGTAGGACGTATTACGCAATATCCATCTAAAATCGGCTGCGCCCGAATAACCGTAACCTGGGTTGGCATTACCCAACGCCACAGACACCGTGCCTCCGTAACCCGAGCCAGCCCAAATGTCCGATGCCGATAGCGTACTGCCATCGATACCCACATTCACCGGCGAGTACAAGTCATACCCGTCGATCGTTCCCCACAGACTCCGGACAAGTTCACTTGATCCCTCCATCAAGCTATCAGCCACCTTGACGCCGGTAACAAGATACGTGGGCACCAGATCGCCAAGTCCGCCGACATTGACGCGAGCCTCAGTCCCATCGGCGGTCGATGCGACTGCGTACCACGTAACCAGATTTCCGTCGTACGTGGCTACCTTTTCCTGGGCCTCCATATTTACAAAGTTGTTGTAGTAAGAAATGTCGGCCGATTCGGCGTTCGTCGTTCCGCTGGTCAAGAAAATGAAGCGGAACTTCTCACCCTCGGTGAGGCCGGCCGGCGTTTGGAGAATGATCTCGGCCGACGCAGTCGAAACAAAGAACTGCAACAAAACCAAACCGTAAAGGACGCACCACGATCGACTAGTTTTGCTCATCGCCATTCCTCCACCACCGGGGCCCGCAGAACTACGGAAAGAAACGCGATTTCGCAGATATTGACTGTCTAACGCAGTACTTTCTTGCTCCTTTTTCCGATTCGAGATTGCAGTATCGATTTGCGATTGCAGAGTGGATGTGAGTTCGCACGCGCCCACACGGCGTTGGTCTTTTCGGTGCTGACCATTCAGCGCGAACGCCCCTGATTTTACCGGCCTGAATTCGCGATGCAAGCTTTTGATGATCCGTGCGATTCGATACACAAATCGTCGATCCTGCTGACCACTGTCAGCATCCGTCTGTGTTTGATCCGTGCCAATCCGTGGCCTCCTGTTTCTTCCAGGGATTTTGCCCGAGGGCATGCGCATGTAGAATCCAACTGCGGTCGCCACGGACGCGGTTTTCCGCGACGCGACTGCTTGGTCTCTTTTGCGCCTGTAGCTCAGGGGATAGAGCAACGGTTTCCTAAACCGTAGGTCGGAGGTTCGATTCCTCTCAGGCGTATTCCCTGTTTCTTTATCGTCGGAGATATGCAAATCTCCGAGGATTTTGGGGTATCGTGCACGTCGTTATACCCCACTGCGCCGGGGTGCTGCTCCCGATTTTGCTCCCCTTTTTCCGACCCGACTGGCGACTCGCCGATGGCCCGGTCAAAGTCCGCATCGGTCACCTGCAGGTAGTGCTTGATCGCCACCGGCCGAGAGTTTCCCATCCACGCACACACGACGTGTAACGGATGGACTGCTGCCAACTCGTTCTCGCGGGTGCTCCGCAGATTCTGAAACAGTTTCGGCCACGGTTTCACCTGTGCTCGGCGGATAATCCGCTGGAACTGCGTCCGCAGATTCTGACGTGCGTCCCGATAGCGGGTAATCACGAATTCAGTTCGCGGGTCGGACTGCTCGAGCACGGCTTCCAGGTGAGGACGCAGTTCCGGAAACAGGGGCACGGTGCGAGACTCGCCGCCGGGGTGCCGCGCCGTTTTGGGGCTGGTCACCAGCATCCGGCCGCGCACCCAGTCAATATCCTCCCGACGCAGCGTCAAGAGCTCCGACGGACACCTCAGCCCCCCGTAGCGGCACAAGGCTGACGTGGAGGTGTATCTGACCACGAGAGAACACCGTGGCAGTGCAGTCCGGCGAGTAAACGAGTCGATGGTCAGCCCCATCGGTGTGCGGACTCGGCTTCTGGCCCGGCGGGGCCACTCCAACGACTGCAGCACGCGGAGTGACCACGGAAGGCCGGATGCCTGAGGGGAGGCCACGGATGGGCACGGATCGAACACGATCAACGCGTTTTTGATCGGTGTCGTCAAACCGTGAAGACCTCTGAAAACCCGCGTCTATCCGCAGTTTCCGGCTTCTTTCTGCCAGATCTGGACTGGCAGTTGGCGTGCTATTATGCTGTTAACCACTGCGAGGCGCATGCCTGCGTGAAGGACCGCGGACGCGTACTCAGGGACGGACTTGTTAACCTGCCGCCGACCAATAATCCCCCCCCACCGTCATCCTGAGGAGGTTCTTCTATGAAAACGCCGTCGCTGTTCGTGCTCGTTGCGTTGTCGGGAATTCTGCTGGTCGCCGATAGTTCGCAGGCCGCGATTTTCGGCCGGATCTGGCAGCGTCGCAAAGCTGAACTGCGTTCGGAATTGTCCAGCGAAATGCGTCGGCGGGTCGATGCCGAGGTCGGGCAGGCGGCCGATGAACTGACTGCGAGCCTCAATTCGCAGGTTCAGGACGAGTCGGCGAAGCTGCAGAGTCAGATGCAGCAGTCGATTGCCCAGCTTCAGAAGCAGGCCGAGGACCAGATCGCCGCGCAGGCCAAGAAGCTTGAGGAGACCGTTGCTCAGCAGATTACCAAGATGAACTCGGCTGCTGAAGAAAAAGTCAATGCCGAGGCGAAACGTCTGAACGATCAGGTCCAATCGCAGGTCCAGACGCTGCGTGACGCGGCCGACAAGCAGCTGCACGAGTCGATCTCCAAGTTCAACGAGGAGATGACGGGCAAGATGCAGAACGCAGCCCAGGAAGTGGAGAAGCTCAAGGCTCAGGTGAAGGAGCTGGTGAAGTCCGAAGTGGCCGTCGCTGTGCAGGCATCCGTTCCGGCCAAGGCCCCTGAACCGCCCGCACCGCCCGCCGCGAAGCCCGAGGAGCCGGCGGCTCCCTCGACTCCGGCACCGCAGCCGACCGAGGAGAAGAAGCAGTAACGACGGGGAAGAGGCCACGGACCAACACCGATTTTCACGGATAAGGTAATGCTTTTATCCGTGTTTGATCCGGTGCCCATCCGTGGCCTCCGCTCTTATACGGCGGCCTTTTCCTCAGCCGGTTCTTTGAATGTGAGGACGGGGCATTTGGCGCGGCGCACGATGGCTTCGGCGACGCTGCCCATGAGCAGCCGGAAGAACCCGGTACGTCCATGGGTGCCCATCACGATCAGATCGGCCTGCTCTTCCTCGGCCAGGCGAACGATGGCGGACGCGGGATCGCCCGTCGCGAGCCGGTGCTGGAATCGGACGTTCGGGTCAGTCGGTTTGACGGCCGCGAGCATGCGTTCCAGATCTTCGACTGCCGGGTTGGGAACCCCGTAATAGAGCTCACCGCCGCCGTAGGCCATCGGCGGCTCCTGGACGTGGACGATCAGCAGTTCGGCGCCGCTGTCCCGCGCCAGAGCCGTAGCCAGTCTGAGCGCCGAGTCTCCTGTGTGCGAGAAGTCGGTCGGAAACAAGATCTTCTTCGCGTTCATGGTTGGCTCCCTTTTTTTTCTGGCTTGAGGTTCTACTGCCTTCTGCCGCTATCTGTCAGCATTGCATTTTCACCCGCAAAGTCCAGCGACCAACGGAAGCGGGTTTTATTTCGGTGCGGCAGCACCGCTTTGGAGGTCGTGCGGTTCAGAAGTGGTTGCACCGTCGTGATTCCTGATTCACTCTCACTCTGGGAGAGTCGGGCCGAAGGCCCGGAGAGGGGCCACCGCTCCGCTCGTCGTAGTATTCACTGCTGGTTCGGAAGACCCTCCCCGACCGCTACGCGGCCGACCCTCCCGCGCGCGGGAGGGTGAAGCCAAGTCGTTATGTCCAAATGGTTCCTCAACCGCACGACCGCTTTGGCCGGCGGTCCTACCGCCTGGCTTCGATGTACGCTTTGGCCTTTGCTTCGTATGCCGGAACGCGCAGGCCGATGGTATGGGCTTCGGCCAGGGCTTGTTCGTAGGGCACTCCTTGGTCGAGCACGCGGAAGGCCAGCCAGACCGCTCCGACGCGGACGGCGGCACCGCAGTGCAGCAGGACCGAATGATCCGCCGAATCCCGCAGGATCTCGCGGACCTTGTCGAAAACTTCGTCGGTCAGCGCGTCCGGCGACTTAACGGGCAGTTGCAGGAACTTCAGGCCCGCTTCTTTTGCGGCCTCAGCTTCGTTCCACGGCAGTTCGCCCGGGTCCCGCAGGCTTACGACGCACTCGACGCCGAGTCGCTTGGCTTCCTTCAAGTCCTGCGAGCCGGGCTGGCCGGCCAGATAGACTTTGCCGCACAGGTGGACGGGGTTGGTTGATCCCAGTTGCGTCTTCTGCAGCTTCATTACCGGGCCCTTTTCTGCAGCACTCAATTGAACCACCGCAATCGTTACGCAAAGCCCCAAGATAAGCAGACTGCCTTTATGCACTATGAAGTTCCTTGGAGTTCGGAGTCTGGAGGTCAAAAACGCCTGCGGCCTACTCCCCTACAGTCTAGAGCCAACCGTCATCCGTGGCCTCCCCGGCTAGCCGCGCCGTACGTCCATTTCGTCGAGCGCGTTGATCAGGGCGGCGACGACGTCCATGGTGCTGACGATGCCGACCACGCGGCCCTGGTCATCCACGACCGGTACGCGGTGGAGGTGTTGTTCGCACATCATGCGCGCGGCTTTGACGAGCGGTTCACCGGGCCGCAGCGATTGCACGGTGCTGCTCATGAACCGGTGCACTTCGGCTGACTGTCCGCCGGGCGGGAGCATTCCTTCGTTGCCTGCAACGGCTTCCTGGCGCAGTTTCAATTCGCGGCGCAGGAAGTCCGCGGCGCTGAAGAAGCCGACGCAGCGTCCGCGTTCATCGACGACCGGAGCGGCGACGACGTCGTGTTCGACGAACTTGCGTGCGACATCCAGCATCGATTGTTGCGAGTACAACGTCACGACGTTTCTCGTCATGACGTCGGCCACGCACAGCATTCGAAGTCGGTCCAAAGCATCGTTCATTTTCGGCCTCACGCACGCACGTGGCCAGAGTCCACCTGCGCCATCTGGTTGCGCCATCCCGTTGTTCGCGGCAGGGCGAGAGCCCGGCCAGCCGGGCACCGCCACTCAGCACTGCACAGATTTTACCGCTTCTTCGCGGCTTGAACACAAGTCCCAGAGTGTGTTCAGATGCGTCAGATTGAGAATCTCGACTTCGTGGGGCGAGACGTTGCAGAAGGCCATCTTTCCGCCGTTCAAACGCACGCGTTTCCAGAGCTTCACGAAGAAACTCAAGGCGGTGGACCCGTAGTAGTCGGTATTGCCGAAATCGATAACCAGGCTCCTCGCGGACCGGGATTCCAGCAATTTCATGATCTCCGAACCTTCGTCTTCGATTTCCATGAAGTCGAATTCGCGAAGGTCCTTTTCCGGCACTACGACAACAGTCTCGCCCTGCTGTTGAATCCGGAACATGTTAAGGTCCTCTTGGTATGGCCGATTTAGTCCCCAACGAACTCAGCATAACAGGGGAGTGGCCACCTATACCAGCGGATTCTCGGGAGTCTGAGGTCCGCGGGCCGGAGGCCGGAGGCCACGGATTCACACGGATCGGCACGGATGAAACCGGGGCCCAGCGGGGCCGTGTTTGATCCGTGCCCATCCGTGGCCTCTTCCCGTCTTGTTCCCGTGGTGTTTTTTGGCACTGCCTGCTATCCTCATGGCGTGCATATCTTGTTTCGTATGCAGGGGTAGCTTCAACGGGGAGCGGCCAGTGGCTGAGGTCTCTCGCGTCACGATCGACGGGAACGAAGCGGCGGCTCGTGTCGCGTTCTCGGCGAGCGAAGTCATCGTGACGTACCCGATTGCGCCGGCAGCTCCGATGGGCGAGTTGGCCGACGCCTGGTCGGTCGCGGGACGCAGGAACCTGTGGGGCGGATCGCCGAAGGTCGTCCAGATGCAGTCCGAGGGAGGGGTTGCCGGCGCGCTCCATGGTGCGGCGCAGGCCGGATCTCTGGCCACTTCCTTTACGGCCTCGCAAGGCCTGCTGCTGATGGTCCCCGACATGTACCGCATCGCCGGCGGCCACTGGCCCTGCGTGCTGCATGTTGCGGCGAGGTCCGTGGCCTCGCATGCCTCGTCGATTTACGGCGACCACAGCGATGTGATGGCCGTGCGTCAGACGGGCTGGGCGCTGTTGTCGGCCGGGTCGGTGCAGGAAGCTCACGATTTTGCCATCGTGGCGCATGCCGCGACACTTGCGGCAGGCGTACCTTTTGTGCACTTCTTCGATGGGTTTCGAACTTCGCACGAGATCGCGACCATTTCGCCGATACCGGATGCGTCGTTGGCTGCGATGGTCGATCGCCGGCTTGTGCAGGCACATCGCGGGCGGGCGTTGTCGCCCGAGCGGCCGGTGGTCCGCGGTGCGGCGCAGGGCGAGGACGTTTTCTTTTCATCGCGTGAGGCCGCCAACGGCCGCTATGCCGCGGCGCCGGGCATCGTGCAGTCGGTGATGGACCGTTTGGCTGCGGAGACCGGTCGGGCCTACCGCCTGTTTGAGTACGTCGGTCATCCGGAGGCGGAACAGGCGCTGGTGTTGATGGGATCGGCAGCCGGTGCCGCCGAGGAAGCGGTCGCTACGCTGCTCGAGCGCGGCGCGAAGGTTGGATTGGTCAAGGTCCGCCTGTATCGACCGTGGGATGCGGCGGCTTTCCTGAAGGCTCTGCCGCGAAGCGTTCAGCGGCTGCGAGTGCTCGACCGCACCAAAGAACCGGGTGCTCCGGGCGAGCCGCTTTATCTGGACGTGCTGGCCGCCCTGGCGGCATCCGGCCGGCGCGTGCAGGTTGACGGCGGACGATACGGCCTCGCCTCGCGCGAATTCACGCCGGCGATGGCGGCCGCCGTGTTAATGGCCGATTCGGTCGGCTTACGGTCCAGCGAGCGATGTGGGTTCACGGTGGGCATCCAGGACGACGTGACCGGCCTGAGCTTGCCGTGGGATCCGCAAGCGGTGGTCGAGCCGGCCGATGTGCTGCGAGTCGTGTCGTACAGCTGCGGGGCGGATGGCTGTGTGGCGGCGGATCGGCTGACGCTGGAGCTCATCGGCGAGCACAGCCCGCTCTACGCCCAGGGATACGTGGAATACGATTCACGCAAGACTCAGCCGATCGTGGTTTCACATCTGCGGTTTTCGCCCCGTCCGATTCGAACGTCCTGCCGCATCGAACGGGCGGGGTTTGTGATAGTCAGTCACGATTCGTTGCTGAGTTGCCGCGATGTGCTGAGCGTTGCCGAACCGGGTGCGACTCTGCTGCTCAATACGGCCCACAGTCCCGGGAAGGTCTGGGATTGTCTGCCCTCCGCAGTTCGCGCGGCGATCGCGAGCAAGCGGTTGCGGTTCTGCATCGTGGATGCCAATCGCGTATCGATGCAGGTCGGCACGGGGGAGCACATCGGCACGATCATGCAGATGTGCTTTTTCTGGCTGTCCGGCATTCTGCCGCACGCTCAGGCCGTGGAGCGGCTGAAGCACGCGATTCAGCAGGCTTTCAGCAAGCGAGGCCGCAGTGTGGTCGAGCAGCACCTCGCCGCAGCGGACAAAGCACTCGATAACTTCCATGAGGTGAAACTGCCCGAATCGTCGGCCGCGTCGGGGGCTGCATGCGACGGCCAGTCTGCGGAGTGCGCCGGCTATCGTTGCGGTCCTCCGGTCAGTGCGCTGCCTTCCGATGGGACGCTGGTCTCGAGCCGATCGGTTCGGGAAGTCCGTCCGCCCGTTCGTGCGATTCCGATCTGGGATCCGTCGGTCTGCACGGAATGCAGCTGCTGTTCGATGGCTTGCGCTCACGCGGCGATCCGCATCAAGGTTTTCGATGCGGGCGAACTGGCCAATGCGCCGGACGGGTTTGCCTCGCGCGCGTGCACGACGAGCGGTTTTGAGGGGCGGCGGCTGACCGTGCAGATTCTGCCCGATGATTGCACGGCGTGCGGTGTCTGCGTCGATGTCTGCCCGGCCCGCAACAAGACGGTGGTCAAACTCAGGGCACTCAACATGTCGCCGGCGTCGGAGCACGCCGACCTGGAGCGGGTGCGTGCGACGTTCTTTCTGCAACTGCCGGAAATCGAACGCTCGCAACTGCCGCTGCATACCGAGCTGGGTTCGCAGCTGGCGCGTCCGCTGTTCCAGCACTCGGGTGCGTGTGCGGGCTGCGGCGAGACGCCGTACTTGAAGCTGCTCAGTCAGCTGTTCGGGGATCGCGCCGTGATTGCCAATGCAACGGGCTGCTCGTCGTTGTACGGCGCGCCTTGGCCGACCACGCCCTGGTCGGTTGACGCCGCGGGGCGCGGGCCCGCCTGGGCTCATTCGCTGCTGGAAGACAACGCCGAGTTCGGATGCGGCATGCGGCTGGCGATCGACCAGCAGCGTCAGCACGCGATCCGGCTGCTGAAGGAACTGAGCGAGAAACTGGACGAGGAGTTGGTGGAAGGGCTGATCGAAGCGGAGCAGGCCGACGAATCGCAGATCGCGCTGCAACGGCAGCGTGTCGCGAGGCTGAAGGAATGCCTGAGTCGCCTGGATGCCGACGAGTCGCGGGAACTGGATGCGCTGGCCGATCTGCTGGTGCGGCGCAGCGTGTGGATCGTGGGTGGCGACGGGTGGGCTAACGACATCGGGTTCGGCGGGTTGGACCACGTGCTGGCTTCAGGACTGGATGTGAATGTTCTGGTGCTGGACACGGGGCTGTATTCGAGTACGGGCGGGCAGGTTTCCAGCGCGACACCTCGCGCCGCTGTGGCCAAGTTCGCGGCGACCGGTCAACATAAGCGACGCAAGGATCTCGGGCGGCTCGCGATGGCTGGCCGCGGCGCGTTTGTGGCACAGATCGCGATGGGTGCGGATTATGCACAGGCGATCCGGGCGTTTCACGAGGCCGATTCGTACGCGGGGCCGTCGCTGATCCTGGCTTACAGTCACTGCGTCGCACACGGTCTGAATATGGCCACGGCGATGACGCATCAGCGTCAGGTCGTTCAATGCGGCATGTGGCCGCTGTATCGGTACGATCCTCGGCGGGAGGCGGGCGGCGGCGCGCCGCTCGAATGGGACAGTGCGGAACCGAAGCTGCCGTTCAGGGCATTTGCCATGACCGAGGCGAGGTTCGCCATGCTGGCCAGGACGAACCCCGACCAGGCGAAGCAGTTGTTTGATCAGGCGCAGCAGGATATCAACGAAGCTCGCCGCGGTACTTGATTCTCACCGGTTTTTATAGGATGCATCGCCATGACGTGCGTTCATTTGCGAAAGCTGTACCAGTTGTGCCAGGACGAACATCTGAGGATTGGCGGTTCGGACCTGGTGCGGATTGTGTGTCATCAGTGCGGTGAGCAGGAAGTGTGTCCGTCGCTGCTTACTGACGAGTACGAGACGGAGCATCCCGAAGAGGCCGAGTCGCAGGACGATTCGGCACCCGGCGCGTCGTCCGCTCAGAAGGATTAACGGGCGAATGTCCATGTTAATCCGAGCCTGTTCGTGGCCTCTTCGGAGCCTGGAGTCCGGAGGAAGGCAAATGCTCGGCCGACCGGTACCCGCAGTATTGCAGTATTACTGCGGTGCGAGGGCCGTCACTGGCTGCGCTGCAGCGATTTGGCGTAGATGTAGTCGGTCAGATCCGCGACGGTTTCGACGTTCAGGATATCTTCGTCGACTTTGACTCCGAATCGCTTTTCGATTTCCAGCGAAAACTCGGCCATTCCCAGCGAATCGATGCCTGCGGCGGCGAGCGAGTCGTCGGGCTGCGGATCTCCGCCGAATTTCTCGCGCAGTCCCTGGCGAATCGCCGCGGTAATGTCTTCTCGCGAGCATGCGATTCTTGCCTCAATCGCCTCATCGGGGCGGGAGTTGCCGTCGTTTTGACATGCCAGAGGCTGAGAGGCTGGTTGGGACATCAATACATGTCCTTATGGGTTGTGTGTCATCACAATCAATTTCTGCAACCAACACTCTAGGCTTGCAGCAGCGGGATTCCAAGTCATGCAGTCTTTTCTTCGGCGGAAATCTTGCAACTTTCGAGTGGAATTCCTGAGGGGAAAGCCCTGAATTTGGTGCTTAACAGTGTAGGGGCGCAATCTAGGAAAACCTGCGACCTTTTTCGGGTTAGCTGAGGGTCTGCGCAGGGAGGGTAGTTTAGCAGTTTTTCAGGGCGAAGGAGTTGGGGGATGGGAGAATCGCAAAAAGGGCCGGTCAAGAAGCTGGGACCGGTCTGGACGGGCGGGGGGTACGTGGAGGCCGCGGTATGGGCAAACTCGAATGATAATCGAGTGCGGTATTCGGTAACGACGCGCAAGACCTACAAGACGGACGGGAATTGGAAGGAGTCGCAATCTCTGTATGATTCCGACTTGCTGCCGCTGGCGCGACTGCTGGAACGTGCGTGGGAGTGGATTGCCACGCAATCGCGGGACGAGGGAGAGAAGTCCGGCGGCAGGTAGAATGCCGGATGCCGGTAGTCGGCAGTCGGTCGTCGGATGGGGCTGTTCTATCGCCTCCGGCCTCCGGACCCCAGACTCCGGACTCCAGACTCCAAGGATCGCTTCATGCGAGTGAAAGTCTACTACGCGGACACGGACGCGGGGGGAGTGGTTTATCACGGCAGCTACATTCGCTGGCTGGAGGCCGCCCGCTTTGAGTTGTTCGAGAGCTTCGCGCTGTCGTTGGTGGACTATGCGCGGCGTGGTATTTATTTCGCGGTCGTGCATCTCGATGTCGAGTACCGAGGGTTGGCCATGCTTGGGGACGAACTGGACATCAGCACGGAAGTGACCGACGTGCGGCGAGTCCGGTTCACTCTGGCGACCCAGGTTGCAAGGTCTTCGGACAACCAGCGAATGGTCAATGCACGGGTGACGATGGCGTGCCTGGATTCGCTGGGAAAGGTGCGCAGTCTGCCCGAGGAACTGGCTGAGCGGTTGCGAGCGGCGATCGAACACGGGTAGACGCGGGAGAAAGGCGGATGCCGGATGTCAGTAAGCGTACACGACTGCCATGCTTGGCGCAGTCGGCGCGGCTCAGTTTTCGGGTGTAGGGTTGGTCGTGCCAACTTCGGCACGCGGCAACTTGCACTCGGAGGCTAGAGCATGAGACGGCAGTTGGATGAGCGGAAGCG
>CAIPEB010000143.1 GCA_903863885.1 uncultured Planctomycetaceae bacterium
CGACGAGCCCGGACAGCGTGACGAGCGTGACCTTGGCCGTTGGCGCGGAGCATCTGAGCGCGGACTTTGGCTACAACTGGGTTCCGTCGACCGACGTGAACGGGAATACGGGGACCGGGGCCATCGGGGACCGGCTGTGGATCGACGCGGACGGGGACGGCGTGCAGGATCCGGAGGAGGCCGGGTTGCGGAACGTGACGGTCACGCTGCGTTACGACAGCAACGGCGACGGCACGATTGACGCGAATTACGGCACGACGACGACGAATGCCGACGGGCGTTATATCTTCGACAACCTGCCGGCCGGTGTCTATCAAGTCGTCGTGAACAGCGGCTCGACACCCACCGGTTACGCGCAGACGGGCGATCCGGATGCGACGCTGGACAACCGCAGCCAGCCAATTCCGCTGGCGCCGGGCGACGTGTTCGTAAATGCTGACTTCGGCTACCAGCCGAACGCGAACACGTTTGGGGCGATCGGCGGTACGGTGTGGTTCGACGCGGACGCCGACCAGACCGGGCCGGCGGGGACGGCGGGGGCACCCGTCGATACCGCGGAGTACGGGATCGCCGGAGTCACGGTCTCCTTGATCCGCGACCTGAACGCTAACGGAGTGTGGGATGCCGGCGAGCCGATCATCGCCACGGACGTGACCGATGCGAGTGGCAATTACCGCTTCCCCGGCTTGCCGATCACCGATGGCGCGGGGACGGACGACTATCTGGTGTGGGTCAGCGACACGAACAGTGTGCTCAGCGGCCTGCGGGCCACCTACGACCGAAACGACGCGTCGCCGGCCACCGGGCTTGTAACCGGTCTGGGGATCAGCGCGGTCGCGGACTTGACCACCACCGAGAACAACGAGCAGGATTTCGGCTATACGCCCACCGCTCAGAGTCTCGGTGAACGGCTGATCGGGGATACGATCTTCCTGGATCGGGACAGCGACAATGCCTACGACGCGGGCGAAGGTCTCGAAGGCGTTGGGGTGCGACTGTACGACGGCACGGGGACCGTGCTGCTGGCGAGCACCACGACCAACGAGAACGGCCAGTACGCGTTCGGCGGACTGGGGGCGGGGAGCTACGTGGTCCGCGTTCAGACGGCAACGCTGCCGGCGGGCTTGACGAACACGGTGGACCCGGACGCGGGGACGGCCAACGAGTCGTCGGTTAATTTGACGGTCGCCCTGGTGAACCTGGACCAGGACTTTGGCTACCAGCCGGTCGCCCCGGGATCGCTGGCGGGAACGATCTGGAACGACGGCGACGCGGACGGAGTGTTGGATGAGGCGAACGCCGGCTTGGGCGGAGTGACGGTGGTCCTGTTGGATTCGCAAGGCGAGATCGTGGCCAGCACCACGACGCAGCCTGACGGCAGCTACGAGTTCGACAACATCCCGCCGGGAAGCTATACGGTGGACGTCACGGACGAGGCAAACGTGCTGACGGGCTATTGGCACACGCTGGGGTCGGACAGCGAGCCGGATCCGACCAGTCCGATTACGGTCAACAGCGGCGCGACCGCGAACGCGGACTTTGGCTATTACAAGTCGCTGGCGTCGTTGGGCGATTTTGTCTGGTACGACATGGACCGGGATGGGATCCAGGATGGGGACGAGTTGGGGATTCCCAACGCGGCGGTCACCTTGCGGATCACGTATCCCAACGGAACGCAGACGACGCTGGTCACCGCGACGGACGCCAGCGGCGGCTATCGTTTTGCGAACCTGTCGGCCGACGAGGACTTCGACGGCGACGGGCCGGCCGGCTCGGGGGGCTCGGAACCGCTGTACGTGCTGAGCGTGGCCACG
>CAIPEB010000144.1 GCA_903863885.1 uncultured Planctomycetaceae bacterium
GTTGCCGCCGCGCTGCGCGCGTCGGCAACAGCGAAAGTGAGAAAGACACCTGATCACTTCAGCGATTAAACTTGTATTGTCGAATCCCTCCATCTCCCTCTTCGTGCTGGGGCTGATCGGTTCATCGGTTTCCCTCCTTTTCGAGAAAAGGCCGCGAACGAGGTCCCTGGTCGTCGAAGCCCTGGTCGCATACTTCTTCCTGTTCACCGTCGGGATCGGGTACCTGAACAACTTCTTGATGCACGTGGTGTTTGCCGAGTACACGGCGAAATTCATCGGCTGGGCGGACAGCCCCTTTCAACTGGAAGTGGGGTTTGCCAGCCTGGGCATGGGCGTGGCGGGCCTCATCGCGTTCAGACAAAACCTGACTTTCCGATTCGCTGCCTTTATCCCTCCCGCCTTCTTCCTGTGGGGGGCCGCCGGAGGTCATATCTACCAAATCATCAAGACTCACAATCTGGCTCCGGGCAACGCAGGCGCCATTCTGTATACCGATATGCTGTTGCCTGTCATCGGCTTTGCACTGCTCTATGCGCAGTGGAAGAGTGCCCCGCTGAGCGAATCCTCCTTGCAGAGCCGAAAAGAAGAGCGTGTTTAGATGGATGTCGCAGAAAGAAGGGGAGTGAAGAGTCGAGCCGCTCAATCCAGCGGCCGCAACGGTACCGCTGATTTCACGGTGCCGCCGCGATGCGCGCATCGGCAACAGCGAAGCGCTGCTTCGCCGTTCGGTGTCACTTGAATATGAAACTGCATGCTCTGGGTTTTAATGAATGGTTTGAAGCGCACGCCACGGAGTTCCGCCGGGATGCTGGCGGCATCGCCCGCGTATCGGCGGTCGATCGCGGCGCATACCTGATCAGAAACGAATCGGGGGAGGTCCCTGCCGAATTGACGGGGAAGCTTTCCTACCTGATTGAAAGTCCCGTCGACCTGCCCTGTGTCGGAGACTGGGTGGCGGTGCAATACTACGACAACGACACTGCGGCCGTCATCCACGGCGTGCTTCCGCGAAAAACGTTCTTGCGGCGCAAGACCGCAGGGGTGAACGTCGAGTTCCAAATGATAGCAGCCAATATCGATTCCGCCTTCATTGTGCAGTCCTGCCATTTTGACTTTAACCCCAATCGTCTGGATCGATATTTGGCCATGGCGGCAGATGGCGGCGTTGAACCGATAGTCATGCTGACGAAGACGGACTTGATTTCCCCGGGCGAGCTGGAGCGGAAGATTGCGGTCATCAACCCGGCCCATAGGAATAGGATCCTTACCGTCAGCAGCCTCACGGGCAGCGGTTTTGACGAGTTCCGGCAAATACTCCGCCCGGGAAAGACATACTGCCTGCTCGGCTCATCCGGCGTCGGCAAGACGACCATCATCAACCGCCTCATCGGTCGGGAGGCATTCGACACAAAGCCGGTCAGCGGTACGGGGGAAGGCACCCACACCACTTCACGTCGGCAGCTTATCGTTCTCGGTCAAGGGGCGATGCTGATCGATACGCCAGGCATGCGTGAGCTTGCCCTTGTCGGGGCTCGCGAAGGGGTGGATGCAGGTTTCGAAGACCTGGTCGGGTTGTCCGCAGAATGCCGCTATGCGGATTGCAGGCACGAGCACGAGCCGGGCTGCGCCGTGCGAGCCGCCGTGGAACGTGGTGAATTGAGCCACGAACGGCATTCCAACTATCTGAAGCTCAGGCATGAGTCTGAATACTACGAAATGTCATACTTGGACAAACGCAAGAAGGATAAGGCATTCGGCCGATTCTTGAAATCGTACAAGAAGCAGATGCAGAAATGAAGATTCGCATACCGAACAAGCTACTCCAGCCGACGGTCTGCGGCAGGCGCTGGTCGGCGCGTTGCCGCCGCGCTGCGCGCGTCGGCAACAGCGA
>CAIPEB010000145.1 GCA_903863885.1 uncultured Planctomycetaceae bacterium
AGCAGTCGGGTAACCAGCAGTCGGGTAACCAGCAGTCGGGTAACCAGCAGTCGGGTAACCAGCAGTCGGGTAACCAGAAATCGACACCGGCGGGAAACTCGCAGACGGGCCAGAAGCAGACCACTTCGCCTGACGCCGGGCGGCAACCACCGAACCCGCCCGAAAGCCGTCCGCAACCTGCGGACCGCCAATCGAATTCCGAAAGTCGATGGAACCCCTCGCAGTGGTTTTCGAGCTTAGGTTCGGGCCTCGGGGCGCTGCTCCGCTGGGCCTATTGGATCATCGTGATCGCTTTGGTGGCATACGTTGTCTGGCGTTACTGGCCTCAAATCCAGGCCGCCGTCCGCAACTTCATCAAATCCCTGCAGGACTTCTGGAATTCGCTTTTCGGCAGTGGACCGACGGAATCGACTGACGAGCAGGAGGCAGCGGCAGCCGCGATTCTGCCGCGATTTGCCGATTTCCACGACCCGTTTGTGACGGGAGACGCCCAGCGCTGGCCGGCGGACCAGTTGCTGCGTTACAGTTTCCAGGCACTTGAGGCGTGGGTTCGCGATCGCGGCTACAATCGACCGGCAGTACAGACGCCCAGCGAATTCGTGCAGTTCGTTGCCGCGAGGGAGCAGCAACTATCCCGCGACGTGCTGCTGTTGGGCGACATGTACAACGTATCCGCGTACGGCAAGGCGCAAGGTCCCGTGAATGTCGCGCCAGTCCGTCGTCTCTGGACTGCTCTGAGCAGCACGCCGCCCGCTTGAGCACCGCTCAGTCCGAAGGGAAGGGGGGCGGCTCGTTGTTCATCTCCGACAGGGCATTGCACGCGGCCCGCTGTTCGGCTTCTTTCTTGTTCCGGCCCCATGCGCCGAGGAACATCCGGTTGCCCAGTTGAGCGGCGACTTTGAAGCACTTGGCGTGGTCCGGCCCCTTCTCGTCAAGCAGCTGATAGGTCGGCGTGCAGCCGAACTCGCGCTGGGCAACCTGCTGCAGCAGCGATTTGTAATTGCCGCCCAATTCGCCGGCCGCGGCCAGTTCGATTTCCGGCGCGATGTACTGCAGCACGAAACGGCTCGAGGCTTCGATTCCTCCGTCGAGATAGATCGCGGCGACCAGGGACTCGAAAACATCTGCCATCAACGAAGGCGGCACCCCGGAATACTGGGCCATTCCCTTGCCCAGGATCAGACACTCGTGCAGCCCCAGCGCCTCGCTGATCTTTGCGCAGGTCTGCCGGCTCACCACGACGGATTTGATCTTCGTCAGGTCCCCTTCCAGGTATTCGGGATACTGCCGGTAGAGGACTTCGCAGACAACCGCCCCCAGGATTGCATCGCCCAGAAACTCCAGGCGCTCGTTGGATGCAAGCCGATGCTCAGCGCCGGACGCATGGGTGAGTGCGGCCAGCAACAGATTCGTATCGGAAAACTGGTAACCGATCCGCCGTTGGCAGCTGTTGACTTTTTCTTGCTGTGAGTCGTCGGAGACGAGCCCTTCGGATTCGCTCATATCCGTTCACTACGCCGTCTTGGCGTCCCGTAAGACTGGGCCAAATGCGCCTTCTTGGCGAAATGCTATCAGGCACAAAAACCGTATCAATTGACTTGTGATTTGTCAACTCGAGCAGCTGCCGCGGCCCGAATGACGTCGATGACTGGCCCGTCTGAGGCACACATTGGTAAAGTTCCCATCGCCACTATAATGCGCAAGGTCTGTGCAGCCGCACCCCGCGGTCACCGCCGGGGCATTGATCACGCATGGGAAGCGGCGGCGTGTTACGGCGATCGCGGGATTCGACCCCGCCACTGAGGCCTCCGCTGTCGGGGCCCGGAGTTATCTTGGACGAGGAGTATGAAACGATGCGAAGGCTGAGTTACGTGATGTCGCTGACCGGCTTGTTGATGTTGGCCAGTGGAGGATTGGCGGGCGGGGTGTCCGGTGCGGAAAGCGACGCCGAGATTGTCGCTCACGCCAAAGAGTTGTCGCTGGCATTCCGAAAAGCAGCGGAAAAAATGAAGCCGTCCGTGGTCACCGTGATCTCCAAGTACGACATGAAGAACAACCCGCGACTGCGGGAACTGCACCGATTCCTCGAGGATCCTCGCTTCCGCGATCGCTCACCGCGGCCCCGCAATACGCCTCCGAACGAGGCACAACCCAATAACAACAGCGACAATGACGAAAACAACGACAACAGCGACAACCTGCCCGACGAAGGACTCGACGACAGTCTGGGATTCAATACGAATGTCGGATCGGGAGTTGTCACCGACGCAGCCGGGCTGATTCTGACCAACAATCACGTCGTCGCCGACGCCAGCGAGGTGATTGTGCGGTTGCCCGACGGCAACGAATTGAAGGCCAAGGAAATCCGCACAGATCCGATGAGCGACCTGGCGGTGATCCGCGTGGAGCCCACCCAGGATCTGGTGGCCGCCAAGATCGGAAACTCCGACTCGATGGAAATCGGCGACTGGGTGATTGCGATCGGCAACCCATTCGAGTTGGAATCCACGGTCAGCGCCGGGATCATCAGCGGCAAGGGACGAGGCATAGCCCGCATCCAGCGGGGTGAATTGCTTCAGACCGACGCGGCGATCAACCCGGGCAACTCCGGTGGCCCGCTCGCCAACCTGGACGGCGAGGTGGTCGGCATCAACACGGCAATTGCCACGAACAGCGGCACGTACCAGGGGGTTGGTTTCGCCATTCCGATGAATCGGGCCTCATGGGTTGCCAAAGAACTGCTCACCTACGGTGCCGTGCGGCGAGCTTATCTGGGTATTCGGATCGGCGAACTGACGGCCGACGCGGCGAGAAAACTCAAGCTCGGTGCCCGTTCGGGCGTCTGGATTCTCGAGGTGATCGCCGGCGGCCCCGCCGCACAGGCTGGCATCAAGGACAATGACGTGATCGTCGAGTTCGCCGGTGTCCAGGTTCAAACACCGGGGCGCCTGCAGGAAACGGTCGAAGAAAAGGAAATCGGCTCGGCGCAGAAAGTCACCGTCGTTCGGGACGGCAAGCGTATGTCGCTGGACGTCACCATGCGAGCCCTGCAGGACATCGAAAAACCGGCCCCCAAACCCGAAAAGCCGTAGAACCGATTCGTGCGGGGCCGATAATCAAAGAGAAGGCCGTACACGGAAGTGCACGGCCTTCTCTTTTTTTCCTCGTCGATCTTCCGACTCGAACCTGCCGGTGTTACGGCAGATCCTGGAGTTCGCACTCCATGTGCGTGACCCAGAGTTCGTCTTCCTGGTAGCTGACCGCCGTCACGCCGCGGATGCACTTCAGCACGTTCAGCGCGGACTGGACCTGCGGCTTGATCGTATCCAGCACCGGATTGTCCTCTCCCTCGCTGGCAACAGTAAAGCCATAGTCCACCCACGGTGAAATCGCGTCGATCAAACCGGCAATGCTCACGTGGACCAGCGATCCGAGGGGACGATCCAGGTCGGCCATCGGCCCTTCGAGCTTCAGCGGCGTTGAAGCCAGCGTGCGCTGCGTCTGCTTGGGCAGCAGCGAAAACGCGAGCACGTCTTTCGCAAGGCCCATGCTGGGCGCAAACTGCTTGTCCAGACCTGCCGACGGCGGCAGACCGTAGAAGTAGATCTTGCCTTCGGCCGATTCCTTGGTGTTCGGTTCCGGCAATTCGATTTCCGGAATCTCTTCCGAAACCGAGTGCACTTTCTTCAGCATTTCCTGCAGAATCGAGAAATACTCCGCCGCTGCCTTGTCCACGGCCTCCGAGTCATTCACGCCGAACAACATGGCAACTTCGAGCATGGGCAGCGCGTTCTTGGCCTGGGGCATCATCTCGTGCCACTGCTCGCTCGTCGACTTGGCATCGACCGCCACGGCCATCTGCCCATCCTTCATCGCCGGCAGCAATTGATCGCGGGTGACGTCCCCCATCCGCTTGACCAACGGCATCAGTTCATCGCGCATCTTCGTGAACAATTCACGCTCTTCGTCGCTCACGTCCTTCATGCCGATCTTTTCGACGTAGTACATTATGCGGCTTGCGCATTCGGAGATCGCGTCGTAACAGCGGGGATCCTGCTTGCCGCGGACGGCAGCGGCGAAAATCGGAGATCCGCCCAGGTGCTTGAGCACGGTCAGGGGCTGGCTGGCGTCGACGGTCGTGTTCTTCGCCCACGAGTAGCCGTAGCCTTCGTAACCGCGCGAAGTGAGGAAGTTCACGCTGACCATCGCCCCCGGTTCCGGCACGTGCTTCTTCAGGGCCGAAGCGAGTCTGCCGATGTCGTTCAGCAGCTCTTTCTCAACGTCCTCTTCCAGATTCGCCTGCGGCAGGAACTGCTTGGCAAGTTCCACCGCATCGTCGACCTGCTGCGGCACAGAGTTGGTCTTGTGGACAAACGACTCGCTCACATATCCAACGCCGACGATCCGTTGATCGAGGTGCTTCTCGATCTGCTTGAACTCCTTGCGATCGGCCAGGCGGGCCCCCTGCCCGAGTTTCGCGAGGTGGCTCGTGTTTTCACCGGAACTCACGATCAGATAGTCATTCCAAAGGCCGATCGCAATCACGAGCGTCATCGGCTTGACCTTTTCGGCCAGCTTTTCGACCTGCTCGCGCTTGTCCCCCGCTTTTTCAAAGACCTCGTCCCAGGGAACCATCGAGCCGTCGAGCTTCAGCGTCAGATACTCCGCGTCGCCGATCTTCTCGCGCGAAAACCGCTTTGCCAATTCGGGCTCCTGGGCCAGAACTTCCTTCAGCAGCGACTCGAGACGCGCGAGCTGCTTTGCCGCACGGTCTTTGTCCGAAACGCGAAATCCCAATACCGTGTGGGGCAATTTCGCGTTTTCCAGCATCGACGTGAGCTTTTCGAGAACCTTCTGGGCAACGATCTCCTCCGGCGAAACGCCTTCGGCCAGCGCCTGGAACTGTGCTTGCTGCTGAACGCGGCTGAGGTCATTGGCCAGACGAACCAGATCGCCGAACCCTTCACTGCCGTAGAGGAAGATCTCGTGCGACACGGCGTCAAGCAGCGCGGCAACGGCCTCCTTGTTTTCCTCCATTTCCAGCGCCTGCAGGACCGCCTTGGCGCGGTCATCGTTCTGCGCCCACATGTTCGTGAACGCCACGGCCGTGCTCACCACAGGCATTTCGGACAGGGCCTTGAAAGCCTTGCTCTGCACGAACGCGTCGTATTGCTCACGCATGCGAAGACTTGTCGAGTAGAACGCCACGTCTTCGGGCACGAACTTCAGCGACGTCGATTCGCGAATGTCCTCCGCGCTCGCGTTTCCGCTCAGCCATCCTGCCGAACAACACAACAGCAGCGCGAGCACCCACCAGCGATTCCGCCCAAACCAGGCAGTCTTCATGCGATCGTCCTTTATCCAGCGGCATGTCAGAAAAGAAATAGGGGGCCGCGCCTCCTGGCCCCAACATCGTTGAGAAGCTTTTTGTAGAGAATTCGGCATTTCCCCGCAAGTCTTTACGTTCCGGTGATTACGGTCGCGAAGACCTTGAGGCGCCTGAGATCTGCTGCGTTCGTGTCACGGACCGGCCCGCACGGTAACCGGCAGTAATCTGGGGAGAATGTGACGCTGCGCCGTTCCAATCCAAAGATCCAGCATTGTCCGCGTCGATTCGTTTCAATGAACCTGATCGTTGCCCACCATACCAACCGAGCATGCGATGCATCACGCCCAGCAGTTAGACGCCGTGCGAGAAATGGTTCGCGCCACGTTCGAATCGCACCGCGGAACAACCCCCGATGAAATCGTCGAGAAGATCCTGATTCGCGACGGTTTCTATTGCGGACGGTGCTTCAACTGCGAAGGATTCCGCGCCGCGTGGTTTATCGAGGAGCACGAAGTCAAGTTCTACGGACCCGATGGCCGCTTTCTTTTCGCATGTAAAACGGATTCCCTCGAAAAGAATTCCCCGATGCGGAAAGTTGCCTGACCGCTTGCGGCCTCGCCCCATATCATCTTCCAGCAAGTCAGACTCATTCGAAGGAGTCTTGCAGTCTGGAGTCTGGGACGTCCCTCCGGCATCCGCGTCTTCGTCCAGCGCGGGCGGCGCCCCTGTCATGCCAGCTCCATTGTCTGCCGAATAACCAACTAGACAGGTTAGGTAAAGCAGGAATCCTGGCGACATTCTCTGCACAGCCTGGCATAGACAGCGTCCGGCACTCGCAGATTCAGCTAGCACGACTCGTCTTGGAAACCGGTGGTCGAACAAATTCTGATGTTGTTCGCCTCGGAGCGACCGCCTAGACTCCCGCCGCGCCGGACGAATTCGCGTCAAGGAGTTCAAGGATGAACGTCTCCGTAGTCGTGCCGATATACAACGAGCGTGAGAATCTTCTGACGCTTTATCGCCAGTTGAGGGACGTGCTCGAATCGATGGGGCAATCCTACGAGATCCTGCTGATCGATGACGGTTCGACTGACGGAAGTTTCGAACAGATCCGGGTGTTGGCGCAAACCGACCGCCACCTGAAGGCGGTTCAATTTCGCCGCAATTACGGCCAGACAGCGGCCATGCAGGCCGGTCTGCAGATGGCAACGGGCGATGTGATCGTGACCATGGACGGGGACATGCAGAACGACCCCGCCGACATCCCGATGATGGTCGAGAAAATCCAGGAAGGATACGACCTCGTGCACGGTTGGCGCAAGAACCGCCAGGATCGGTTCGTCAGCCGGCGACTTCCGTCGATGTTGGCCAACTGGCTGATCTCCCGCACAACGCGTGTTCCGATCCACGACCTTGGTTGCACGCTCAAGGCAATTCGCCGAGACATCGCCCGCGAACTGGAACTATATGGCGAGATGCACCGCTTCATCCCCATTCTTGCACACCAGCGGGGAGCCAGGTGCGTCGAAGTCGTAACACGCCACCATGCACGTCGTTTCGGCCAGTCGAAATACGGGATTTCGCGAACGCTCCGCGTCCTGCTGGACCTGATCACGGTGAAGTACGTGCTCGACTACTTCCCCAGCCCGATGAAGTTGTTCGGGCTGCTTGGCATCTCCTCGGGCACGGCAGGCATCTGCTCGGGGTCGGCCACGCTCCTGATGAAGATGTTCGGAGGAGTGGACATGACGGGCAACCCGCTGCTGCTGCTGACCGTCTTTCTTCTGATGGCCGGACTGCAGTTCTTCAGCCTCGGTCTGCTCGGCGAGGTGTGCGCACGCATCTACTACGGCCTGCAATCCAAGCAGAATTACGCGGTGCGCGAGTGCCTGAACTTCGACGGCTCGCTGCGGCTGACGGTTGATGACCAAGTCCGCGCCGCCTGAGCGGGCCGGACACGGTCAGCCGTCGTTGGTCGGTAGCGGAGCGATCACCGATATTCGGCTGCCGATTTCCGCACGACAGGCTGATCATGAACCTTGTGCAATTGAGCGACCTGCACGACGCACGCATCGCGCACTACCGCGACCTGAACCGCTCGAACTTCACGCGGTACTCGGATCGATTCATCGTCGAAAGCGAGTTGCTCGCCGCGAGGCTTGCCGACAGTCGTTTTCCGGTGGAGTCGGTGCTGGTGGATGCTGACCGCCTCGCTTTGGTGCCGCCCCGCCTTCCTCCCGGGGTTCCGATCTACGCTGTTCCGCCGGGAAGCGTGGGGCAAATCGTGGGCTTCAACTTCCACCGCGGAATCCTGGCATGCGGGCGGCGGGTCTCGGAACCGTCGGTCTGGCAGCAATTGCGGAGTGCGGGCCCCGGCTTCACGGTCGTGGTCTGTGTGGATGTGCAGGATCCAACCAACCTGGGCACCATTCTGCGCAACGCGGCCGCCTTCGGCGCGGCGGGAGTTCTGGTAACGCGGCGCAGTGCCGATCCGCTTTCGCGGCGGGTAATCCGGGTATCGATGGGTGCCGCGCTGTCGCTGCCCGTCACGCTGTCGGAGGATCTGCCTCTCGATCTCGAACGATTCCGCCGCGAATTTCATTGCCAACCGGTCGCTTCCGTTCTCGATCCGCGGGCCGAATCGCTGCAGAGCGTCTCGCGATCGCCTCGCGTGGCACTGCTGATCGGCAACGAGGCACAGGGCTTGCCGGCGGATATCGCGGCAGCATGCGACCGGCAAGTCACCATCCCGATGAGCGGCGGCACCGATTCGTTGAACGCGGCCGTCGCCTCCGGAATCCTGCTCTACCACTTCACGCGGCTCGCCCCAACGATCGGCAGCGTCTGAGGAGGCAAATGCAAAGAGGCCGCGGATCAACACGGATGCCGGATGCCGGATGCCGGTAGTCGGTAGTCGGATGGATGTCTTCCTCCGGACTCCAGACTCCAGACTCTCCTCCGTGATCACTTCGGGTTCCGCCCGAAGGTCATGATCGTGATATCGTCGTTCTGCGCACGGCCATTCGCGTGACGTCGCACATCGGCCAGCAGCAATCGTCCGAGCTCGTCGGCCTTGCCCGGGGCCGCTTTGACAAACTCGACCACGCGTTCCGGACTGTACAGATTTCCGGCAGGATCCATGGCCTCGTCGACACCGTCGGTAGTGATCACCACGACATCTCCGGGCGCAAGCGTTCGGGTCTCGGCGTCGAACGGATAACCGTCCACGACTCCGATCGGAGGCCCGACGAGGTCATCGTTAAACCGTTCCACGGTCCCGTCCGCATGCCGGATGATGGGGCTCATGTGACCCGCGTTGCTCAGCGTAACCTGATTGGTTGCCGGATCGACGATGCACAGCACGTAGGTCACGAATCGTCCTTCGACGGCCGAATCGCACATGTGCTCGTTGATCGCGTTCATGGCTTCGACCACATCGTGCACATGGCGGATCGTGCTCTGCACGCAGCTCGACATCCGCGCCATGATCAGCGCGCCGGGGACGCCCTTGCCGGCAACGTCGCCGAACGAGAGACAGATCTTGCCGCCCGGCAGCTCGAAGCAGTCGTAGTAGTCTCCGCCGACCGCCTGGGCCGAGTCGTAGGACGCAAAGAACTCATACCCTTCGGCCTGGGGAAATCGAGTCGGAAGCAGGGCGTGCTGCACCGAGCGGGCGATCTCCAATTCGTTGTCCTGCTTCTTCTTTTCGAGGTACACGCTGACAAGCCGCGCGGTCTCGTAGCTCAAAGCCGCCTGGCCGGCGACGGCCATCAGCACGTCGAGGTCGTCCTGAGTGAACTGACCGAGCGGATTCTGCGAGTCGATGTTCAGGATTCCCAGCACATCGCCCTGCAGTCCCAGCAGCGGCACGCACATCATCGACCGGATGTTCAAATCGGCAATCGACTGGCTCGAGCTGAATTGCTCATCGTCGGCCGCATCCGCCGAGCGGATTCCCACCTTCTCGGTGACCACCTTATTGAGCACGGTGCGGCTCAACCGTACCGTGGTGTCTTCGCCCATCTTCCGATGTCGCATTGCGCGCGGCACGAGTTCGCCGGTCGCCTCGTCCTTCAAGAGAATGCAGCCGCGATCGGCATAACGGAATACGCTGAACAGGGTCTCCAGGATTCTGGGGAGAATCGAGTCCAGGTCCACCGAACCGGCGAGGCTGTTGCTGATCTCAAGCACGGCCTTCAGCTTGGCTTCGGGATTGGCGGCCAACACGCCGAACCGGCCTTCTCCGGTAAGTTGGCCGGTGATCGTGGCCATCGACGAGTCGTCCACATTGAGCCGCCCCGACAGGGGCAAGGTCGCGGCAAGGCTCGGCGCCTTGGCAACAGCACCGGCGGCAGGCGGATCATTGAAACGCGCATGGGCGTCGCCAAACTGGACCTCGTCGTTGTGGTTCAAGGGCACGCGTCCCTCGACCCGCTTCTGGTTCACAAAGGTCCCGTTGCGGCTGCCGATATCCTCAATCGCCGCCCGGCCCCCTTCGACCGTGATTGCCGCGTGTCGCCCCGATACGCTCGGCTCACCGACGGATATCGTACAGTCGGGGTGGCGTCCCACGAGGTTCTGGCCTTCGTTCAGCGGAAACGAACAGGGTTTCCCCGCGATGATGACGACGATTGATGGCATGACTCTGAGCCTGTCTTCGGTTCAGCAAACGGACACTCACCCGCAGTGAGGAATCACGACACCCCCTCATGCGTGCCGTCGGACGGCACGCAACTCCTTACGCAAGCGATGTTACACTATGGTGATGCGGCATGAAAGTAATCGTCCCAAGCGCGGTCGAGCTGCACGAACGCCGTTTCGGGCGGCAAGGCCCGCCAGCGTCCCGCTCCGGCCGGTTCCACAGCCCCCCACCGCACAAGCTTCTGCAGCGCGTCCCGCACCTCGAAGTCCACGTGAAATCCAAGCATCCTCGCCAGACACGCCTCGGCCGCACGATCCAGCTCCTCCAGCGTCCACCCCTCGCAGCCGGCACGCCGCCACAACAGGAAGTAGCCAAGCACGGCTTCGCGAAACTCCTGCTCCTCGGCTTCATTCAGAATGCGGAACAACACCCCTGCATTGTTGTCGAGGTTCTGGAAATAGAGGCTGCGCGTCAGGTTCAGATGGTATCGGTCTCGCGTGTGCTGGTACCCGAGAAATGACTTGACCCCGTACCCGATCATGCCCGTCACCAGGGCAAGCAGCCCGTACACCCCGCTGAACGCCAGCACGACGGCGCCTTTGATGATCTTCACGACCGCAAGCACGACACCCGATGCCGTCGGGAGCAGGATCTTGCCGCGGTCGAGCATGCTCATCCGAAACCGGGTCCCAGGCAGCAGCATATCCACGTCCTGCTTGGGGATGTTCTTGAACATCTTCAAATAGACGGCGTTGATGTCGACCTGCTTGTCGTGCCACTTGTGCTCGCGAAGCCGGACGATCACGACGAGCCGCTGGTACAGCGGCACCAGCACCTCCTCCTTGCGATAGGCGTTCCACCAGCGCCGGCGTTCACGCTTGGCCAGCACGTCCCCGCAGGCATACACATCCAGCCGCTCAAAGGCCTGGAAATCAACATGCAGCCGCAAGCCCCATTCGCTCGCGGCGTCGGTCGCCGTTTCGATCTCGTTCCGATCCAGCTTCCTGTAGTTGGCCTTCCGCAGAAGTTCCGCGATCCGGTCGAACAGCGCGGGAAGCTGCCGCTCGCGTTCGGCCGGATTGTCGTCCGCAACCGGAACCGTCGCGGCATCGGGATCGAACGGAGCATAAAGCTCTTTCAACCGTTCCAGACGCTGGTTGAACTGATAGTGAATGGTGGCATCCAATAATCCGCAGTAACGCTTCAATTCTCGCCGGTCTTCGTCCCGCAAATCGGCGTCGCACATCAGCGCCCACAGGAGATCGGACTTGCGAATCGGTATGAAGTGTTCATGAGGCGAATCGGGACGTTCGTCCAGAATCTCGTCGCCCCAGTCGTCGCGAGGCGCAAAGACCTCGCGCAGCCACGAACTGGTCAAACCTTGCGGGCTCATGCATCCATTCCCGTACCATTGCTTTCACGGCCAACGGTGCCACACACGGGTTATCTTACCGAAGTCGCGGGACTTCCACACGGCTGCAAATTCTCGACATCAACACCGCTCGCAATCGCGATTCGGGGGCAACGCTTGACAACGCCCGACATGGGTGAATACCCTAATGCAGGTCTTCAAAAATACCCGCCCCATCGTGTGCTCGCAGGACTCGGGCCCCGCGAGGCAATCTGCCCCTTTTTCTCTCTGGAGGTGAACGTGAAGAAAGCAACCGCCCTGTTGTGTGGCATGCTCATGCTGGCTGTCGGTGCCAACATTGCATTCGGACGCCCGCCTTACAAGGAACAGTTCGAGAAGACTTACAAGGAATCGAAGATCGCGGATACCGCTAAGGAAGCAAAGTGTAACATCTGCCATTTCGGCAAGGAAAAGAAGAACCGCAACGATTACGGCACCGCGCTCTCGAAACTCCTGACCGAAGAGAAGTTCAAGGAACTCAAGGGCAAGCCGGAAGATCTGACCAAGTCGATCCAGGAAGCCCTCAAAAAGGTCTCCGCGGAAAAGTCGGTCAGCGGCAAGACTTTCGGCGAACTGATCGAAGCCGGCAAGTTGCCGGGCACTGCCCCCGCCGAAAAGTGAGCCTCTTCCGGAAAGGCGCCGCGCGTCGACAAACGAAGTACGGGCGGGCCGCATCCGCTGGAACACGCCCGTAATTAACGCCCAAAACAGATTCCCTCTTTTCCGCCGCCGGAAGAGAGGGAATTTTTTCTGTCTGGTCGAGTCTGTCTGGCGTTTCTGGATCGCGGCGCGGTCTTCATAAAGCGGACCGACCGGGAGACCGACCCGCCACTCAGGGCCTGTCCGAGTCTGGCTTATTCGAGCCGCATGATAATCCGGCCCTCGACTCGTCCGCCGGGCGGCAACTGCGTCGGGCCGGCGTCCAGCCCTCGGCGCGACAGATCGAAGGCATTCGGTACGCAAGTTTCCGGTTCAATGCAGATCGCTTCCCGATGCGGCGGCGTGTAGACCACGATTTCGCGGAAAATGCGATTGAATTCGACGAACAAGGTGTTGCCCGCCACGGGATCGTGGATCGTTGCCGCGCAACAATCCCCGTCAAACTGGAGCCCCGTGAAGATATTGTCGTAGGTCATCTCGCGGAACGGCAATCCTCGCTGCAAATCGCCCGCGTTGGCAACCGCCGGACGAGCACCGGTCGGCAGCATGTCCACCAGTTCCCATTGGTGCGATACGGGCAGCCGGACGATGCAGTCCTCGGACGAGGCCCCTCCCAGCGACAACCGGAAATAAGGATGCGTCCCGAAACCGTAGGGCAACGGCCGCTGATCCGGATTCTCGAGCAGGATTTGCGTGTCGAGTGTGGTGCCCTCGATGCGATAAGTGCACGTGATGCGAAAGTCGGCGGGCCAGCATTCCAGCAGAGACGGGTCATCGACCGATGCCTGGAACTGGCCGGTAACACTGTCCTCGGCCTGAGCAACGACACGCCAGGGTCGGGTCATCACGAACCCGTGAATTGCATTGCCGATCCCGTCCCCTTCGGCGAGTTGGTACTCGCGGTTCTCCCAGCGAAAGATCGTGCCGGGGATTCGCCCGGCAAACGGGAACATGATCGGAATCCCGCTACCCGAAGCGCGCTTCGTTCCGCTCTCGAACCCTTGCTCGGCCCACAGCAACTCCACGGGTCGGCCATTCTTAACAGCGGTGAATTGAAAGCAGTTGAATCCGAAACCCACGAGTATTTTCGCACTCGACCCGCTTTTTGCATCGCGGATGGCAACACAGGATGTACTCACAACTTGTCTCCGGCTTGAGATTCGGACTGAAAACAACCGCCGCGCGAGTTTGTGTGACGCTGTGCCGACAACGGCGACGCCAATGCTACCGTCCCGCGCGCGGGAAACCAAGCGGCCACCAACCGTGCCGGCGGACGATCGTGAGAACCACTCCTCTGCCGGTTGCCACGGCCGCACAGCCGCTGCTATAAAGTGGAAGTGAATGATATCGCGCGGGCGATTAGCTCAGTTGGCCAGAGCACCTCGTTTACACCGAGGGGGTCGGGGGTTCGAGCCCCTCATCGCCCACTTGCAAAGCGTTACAGTATAACATGTTACGAAAACTGGTTTTTGGCAAAGTCTGGCAAAGGTCGCTGGCTAGGTTTCTGGCAAAGAAAACCAGAATGGGGGTACGCCCAGGACGCCACGCCGGCCA
>CAIPEB010000146.1 GCA_903863885.1 uncultured Planctomycetaceae bacterium
CGCTTACCGCAACATTGTCGTCACGCCGCTGAAGTGACGCGAATCACGGAAACAGCCCGGGCCGGGAGTCGGGCGGAGAGCCGTCCGCCCGCTATCCGGCCGCGACATGACTGCCGCAGGCGGTCACTACCGTGAGATGCGATGTCGTCGGCGGTGTGCTACTGGCTTGCTTTCTTCTCTTGGCCGCCGAGTTGGTGAATCAGATAGACGAGTTCCACCTCGTTGGTCACGTCCATTTTTTCCAGGACGCGCGCCCGGTGTTTCGCTGCGGTTTGCACACTGACGCCGAAGTGTGACGCCACTTGCTTGATGGACTTGCCCTGTACGAGCGAATCGAGCACCTCCCTTTCGCGGGGCGTAAGTGTGCCGATTCGCCTTCGCACTTCCTCGTGATGCGTGCGCTGTTTGCGCCATTCGGCGTCTTTGGATATCGCCTGCCGGATGCGCTGCAGCAGGTCTTCGTCGTGAACGGGCTTCTCGACGAAGTCGAATGCTCCCGCGCGGAAGGCGTTCGCCGCGATGCCGACATCGGCATGACCCGAGACAAAAATGATCGGAACGCGGATGTTCGCATCGAGCAGACGCTGCTGCAATTCCAGACCGCTCATGCGCGGCATTCTCACGTCAAGGACGAGGCAGCCGGGGGTCAGCGGATTGTATGCTGCCAGGAAATCGGTGGCTGAGGCGTAGGCCTCCACGCGAAGGCCCGCCGACTCCACCAGAAACTGGAATGACTTCCGTGCACTCGGTTCGTCATCGACAAGGAATACTGTCGGTTCATGCGTCATGATTCGCTTCCGGTGCCAGTGGCAGTGTGAAGGAAAACGTCGCACCCCGTATCGTGTTGTTTGCCGCCCAGATCCGTCCGCCATGGACTTCCACGATCGAACGTGAGATCGCCAGTCCCATTCCCATACCCGATGAGCGGGTGGTATGGAAGGCATCGAAGACCTTTTCCAGGTCCTGCTCCGGAATGCCGCATCCCGCATCCGTCACGTCCACGCGAAGGAAGCCGGCATCTGCCGAACCTGCAGCCACGCGAATTACGCGTTCGTCGGCAGGCGTGTCGCGCATGGCCTCGGCGGCGTTTCGCAACAGGTTGATCATAACCTGTTGAATCTGAATTTCATCCGCAATCACACGGGGCAGCTTCGAATCCAAGTGCCGGACAAGCGTCGCGCCGTGCCGTTTCAGGTCGGGGTTCGACAGCGAACACGCTTCGTGAATCGCGTGGCTCAGGCTGAGCGGCTTGCGCACCGGCTCTCGTTTCTGGACCATCCGGCGCAGCCGGCGGATGATCTTTGCGGCGCGATCCGCTTCGCTTGCGATCTCCTCGAGTACCTCGCGCAGCCGCTCGGGAGCGAGCGAACCGGTACTGAGGCGTCGGAGGCACCCGCGGGCATAATTGGATATGGAATACAGCGGCTGGTTCAACTCGTGGGCCAGACCGGTTGCCAGTTCGCCGACGGTGGCAAGTCTCGTCACGTGCGCAAGTTCGTCGTGTCTCTGCTTCAGCAGTTGCTCGGCGCGAAGGCGGTCCGTCACGTCCCGCACCGCGCAGGCGACGACCGTTCCGTGCGGACCGCGCACGGGACTCAGGCTGATTTCGACGGGGATTTCGTGGCCATCCTTGTGCAGTCCGTGCAGCCCCTGAGCGGCATGCATCGGTCGAACCCGCGGCTGAGCAAAATAGTCGTCGCGTTGCTGAACGTGCGTCTCGCGAAGTGCGAGCGGAACCAGCAGTTCCACGGGCTTGCCAATCAACTCGTCCCGGGAAAACCCAAAAACAAACTCAGCCTGTCGGTTCACGAGCAGGATCTTGCCCTGCGAGTCGATGAGCAGCAGCGCGTCCGGAGCCGATTCCAGCAGGTGTTGAAACCAGGGATCGGCATCGTGGTATTCCGTTGCCCCCAACCAATCCTGTTCATCGCGGCGTGCGGGTCCAACGCTGTGCGGCAGTTCAGACATGGTTTGACCGAAATCCCCTGCGGCAGAAATCACTGCGGACCAAGAACGCTCTTGTCGGCGGACTCGTCGCCCACGCAATATTGTCAATCTGGACCGCGACGAGTCAACCGGAGTGAAGCACGCCGGAAATATCTTGATCCGGTATTGCCATCGTGCGGCACTCCCCGCTTATCGGCCGTATTATCGGACGTTCCGATGGAAGCAATGGTTCTATCCAATAAACGGAGTGAGCCGTTCCGCACGGAAAACGGTGCCGCGAACACCTGGCTGCCGCCCCGTGGCGCCCCCTTTGCATTCTCCTACAATACGAAGGACCGAGCTTCTTCCGGCGAATTCGGCAGACTCATGGACCATCTGTCAGTCAAGGATCTGCACAAAACCTACGGTGATTCCAAGTCGCCGACCCTTGCGCTGCGCGGCGTTACCTTCGCGCTGGCCAAGGGAGAGTTCGTCGCATTGCGTGGACCCTCAGGATGCGGCAAGTCCACGCTGCTGCATATTGCGGGAGCGATGGATCGCCCTACTTCGGGCGAAGTGTGGCTGAACCAGCGCCGCCTGGATGTGCTGGATCTGGAAGGACTGGCGATCGTCCGGCGGCGGCACATCGGTTTCGTGTTTCAGTCCTTCAATCTGCTGCCGACCTTGTCAGCGCTGGAGAATGTGGCCTTGCCTCTTTCGCTGGATGGACTCAAGGAGTCGACGGCCAAGGCGAGAGCGGCCGCTGCCCTTGAGGAAGTGGGGTTGTCCGAGCGGGCTCGGCATCTGCCGTCGCAGCTGTCCGGCGGCGAAATGCAGCGGGTTGCCATCGCGCGGGCAGTTGCCGTGCAGCCGGAGTTGCTGATTGCCGACGAACCGACCGGCAGCCTGGATTCTAACAACGGTTTGCGCGTGCTTGAGTTGCTGGCCAGATTGAACGCGACGCACGGCCTGACCGTGCTGCTCGCCACGCACTCGGCAGAGGCCGCAGCATTCGCGTCGCGAAGGGTTGACATGCTCGACGGGCGACTGCATCCGGCCGCGGAGTTGACATGATCCGTTTTCTATCCGCGCAAATCCGTGGCTTCTGCCCGTTTGGGCTCCAGACTCCGGACTATTTCCGGTGAGTCCCATGCGATTTCTCCGAATATTCGAACGTTTCATCCTCCGCGCGCAGGCTCGAGAGAAGGTCCGCAGCGGCGTAGCCGCACTGGGGATTGCCCTGGGCGTGGCCGTATTCACCGCGGTGAGGCTCGCGAATCAGAGCGTTGGAGAGACGTTTGCCGCCGCAGTGAATTCCGTCAGCGGCCAGGCATCTGTGCGGATTCGCGGTGTTTCAGGACGCTTCGACGAGCGACTCCTGAACCGGATGGGCTGGCTCCGCCAATACGGGAGTCTGAGCCCCGTCATCGAATCGATGGCGATGGTTGCTCCCAAGACGCGAGAATTCGTCCCGGGAAAGGGGCTTGTTCGCGGTGAATTGCTGCAGGTGATGGGAGTTGACGTGCTGCTCGATTCGCCTCTGCGCGAATACCGCGTGCTGCGGCTTGCAGGCGGAGAGTCGGGGCAGACGCCGCAGGAGATCCTGTCGCTGCTGACCGAACCGAATTCCATCATCCTCACGGAGAAGTTCCTGCGGCGGCACCGGCTGCGAGTCGGCGAGCAGATCCCTCTGGTGTTTAACAGTCGTCAGCGGATGTTTGTCATTCGCGGCGTGCTGCTTGATCGAGGTCCGGCCAAAGCACTGGATGGCAATTTCGCGCTGATGGACATCGCATCCGCACAACTCGCATCGGACCGGCTCGGGTACCTTGATTACCTGGATGTCATGCTGCGTTCCGGGCGTGACCCCGATGCGGCGATCCGGGAGATCCAGCAGCGTCTGCCGCCGGGTGTAATTGCCGAGTCGCCTCAGGCGGCCTACGGCCGCGGCCAGACCATGATCGCTGCGTTTCAGTTCAACCTGGAAGCGCTCAGCTGCGTGTCGATACTTGTCGGCATTTTTCTGATCTACGGCAGCGTGTCGATAACCGTGGCGGCGCGAACCCCGGAAATCGGCATTCTGCAGGCGGTTGGCGCGGGCCGCAGACTTGTGCTCGGACTATTCCTCGCCGAAGCAATAGGACTGGCGATACTGGGGATCTCCTTCGGTTTGCCGCTCGGGCGATATCTGGCTTCGTACGCCGTCAAGGCAACCGCTCAGACAGTTGAGACCTTTTACATCGCTTCGGTCGCGGATTCGGCAGCATCTGCTTTGCGCATGAGTTCGGCGGATATTCTGCTGGCGACGATTCTTGCTCTCGCTGCAGCGGTGCTGGCCGCATTGTTGCCCGCATGGGAAGGAGCCAGCGCGTCGCCTGTCGATTCGATACGCGGACATGTTACGAAAGCCGGCGGCGCGAAAATCGTCCGGCAGTTGTGGTTTTCCGCTGTGTGCTTCGCGATTGGTCTTTTTCTTACACGGCTTGAGCCCGTGGGCGGAAAACCGATCTGGGGGTTTCTCAGTGCGCTGGCCTTTGTGCTGAGCGGTGCATGGTGCGCAACATCGTTGCTTTGGGCGATATGCCGGGTCGCTCAGACCGCGACGGCCGCGCGAATCCCGTACGTCGGCCTTCCGGTACGTCTGGCCGCATCCAACCTGCTCGCTGCGCTTCGCCGAGTCGCCGTCTCGGTCGGAGCGCTGGGCGTCGCCC
The DNA here is from genome assembly GCA_903863885.1 of uncultured Planctomycetaceae bacterium. GTDB lineage: Bacteria > Planctomycetota > Planctomycetia > Pirellulales > Pirellulaceae > CAIPEB01. Next base: position 4,638 of record CAIPEB010000146.1, read on the forward strand.
TCGGTATGATGGTCGCATTGGCTGTAATGGTCGGCAGTTTTCGGCAAACGGTTGTCTACTGGCTCGACAGTATCCTGTCCGCGGATCTCGCGGTTCGCCCCGTGATCCAGAGTTCTTCGCTGTCGAATTCTCAACTTTCGGATGCGTCGCTGCGGATCTTGCGGCACGACCCGGAGGTCCTCGAGACGGTTGCGTTTTCCTCGGAACAGGTTCCTTTTGATTCCGTGAATATCAGGCTGGCCGTGACGGAGCTGAACAAATCGCTCAAACACGGACGGATTCTCTTCAAAGCGGCGCCCGACCAACCTTTGACGCCAAGCGTGTTGCGGGACGAAGTGCTGGTGTCCGAAAGTTTCTCGCTGCGATTCAGGAAACGCATCGGCGACCTGCTTGAAGTGCCCGCCGCCGACGGTGCGGCAAAGCTGCGGATCGCAGCGATTTACTACGACTATTCCAGCAACCAGGGCACGATTCTTATGGATATCAGTGCCTTTCAACGCCACATCGCTCAGGGGCAATCCGCTCCGGCGGCGCAGTCCCTGAGTATCTACCTTCGGCCCGGCGCATCCGTAAGCGACGTTCGGCGGAGACTGGTGGATCAACTCGGTCCGGACGAACATGTCTACTGCGTCACGACTTCAGAAGTGCGGCGTGAGGCAATGCGCATCTTTGACAGCACGTTTGCGATAACTTACGCATTGCTCGCCGTCGCGATTCTCGTTGCCGGACTCGGCGTGTCGTCGACGCTGATTACGTTGATCTACCAGCGTCAAAGAGACGTGGGATTGCTTGCGCTGGTCGGCGCAACGGGACGTCAAGTTCGCCGCGTCATTCTTATGGAGGCCGTCATGGTGGGCGGTGCAAGTCAACTCCTCGGCGTTGCCACCGGCCTGGTTCTCGCGATGGTTCTGATTTACGTCATCAACGTGCAGTCGTTTGCCTGGACGATTCAAGTGCACTTGCCCGTCGCGTTTCTGCTTCAATCCACGGCGTTCATTCTTGTCGGTTCCGCGCTGTTCGGCCTCTATCCGGCCGTCAAGGCCTCGAAGCTCGACCCGATCACGGCGCTGCGCTACGAGTGACCGGCACGGGCTGCTCGCGCTCGTAGCCCTGCAGCGCCGCCTTCTCGGCCTTC
>CAIPEB010000147.1 GCA_903863885.1 uncultured Planctomycetaceae bacterium
ACTTTCCCCACCGTTTCCGGCGGATGGCGGGCCGTGCCGCGCTGATGATGGACCGCGCCCGCGAGGCTGGCCGCCGCTGGTTCCAGGGCGTGCGTCACGCCGCCGTCGCCTATCGCTGAGCCGAACCCGTCTCTGCCCCTCTCCCCCCGCCTTTCTGCGATCTCTCTGCGCGAGTCCCTCCTCCCTGATCGCCTTCTGATCACGCTCTGATCGCTGCCCCGCGCCTGCTCCGCGCGTTCTTCCCTCAGCACACAGACACCCATACTCCTCCGGCCCCTTCCGGACACAGATCCGGACACAGACACCCACATTCCTCACGCCGGCGCCGTGTGGGTGTCTGTTATCAAAAGGAGTTTCGTGTGGGTGTCTGTCGTCGATCTCTTTCGGGCCGATTACGTCTCGCGTCGGACCTTGACCCGCACCGATTTGTAGGCCGGCGTTTCGCAACCGGAAACCGTACTGTTGATCGACGTCAAGACATTCGCCTCGGGGAAGTAGGCGGCGGCGCAGCCTTGCTGGATCTGGGTGGGTATGGCGTAGTATCCTCCGAGTTTCCGCAACCGGCCATCGTACTGACTCGTGATTTCCACGGTCTGTTCCGGGGCGATCTGACGTTCGACCATGTCGGCCGGGTTCATGAACAACACCCGCCGCTCGTTGCGGATCCCTCGGTAGCGATCGTTCAGCCCGAAGATCGTGGTATTGAATTGGTCGTGACTTCGGACTGTCATCAGCAACAATTCGTCTTGTTCGACGTCGACCCTATTCAATTCACTTTGACTGAATTGCGCCTTTCCATCAGCCGTTCGGAACTTACGTTGCCGCAGCGGGTTGTCGAGAAGCACTTCCACCGGCCGTGTCTCCACTTCGCAGAGCCCTTGAAAGGCCGGAATTACCTGAGACATTGTCTGCCGCAGAAAGGGGCGTTCTTTTCCCAGGCGGTACCAATCGATTCGCGGCCCGCCGGAAAGAACCGCCGCGGCCATTTCGGCGACGATCGATACTTCGCTCTTGAGATTGGGCGAGGGAGGCGTCAGACACCCTCGCGAAAGCCCGACCTTGCCCGTGAGATCTTCGATCGTCACACTCAGCGGCGCGCCGGCCTGAAGTTCTTCATCCGTGCGGGCAAGGCAAGGCAGAATCAGTGCTCTCCTGCCGGTCACCAGATGGCTGCGGTTCAGTTTCGTAGAGATCATCACCGTCATGCGGCAGTTGCGCAGGGCCTGTGCCGTGAAGTCCGTATCCGGCGCCGCCGCAGCCAGATTGCCTCCGAGAGAGAACAGCACTTTGACTCGCCCATTCGCCATGGCCCTGATGGCGGGGACCGCACTCATCCCGGGGGTGCGGGGGACAGGGATGGAAAAATGCTGCTCCAGCGAATCCAGGAACGAAACCGGCATATTGTCTCCGACGCCTGCCGTGCGGATCCCCTGGATGTTGCTGTGTCCTCGCAGAGGAAGTACTCCGGTTCCGGGTTTGCCGACATTTCCTCTCAACAACAACAGGTTGACGATTTCCCTGATGGTATCGATGGCGTTCCGGTGGTGTGTGATCCCCAGGCACCAGCCGGCAATTACACTGCCGGCCTCGCAGTAGATCTGCGCCGCTTCCCGCATTTGTCGCTCATCGATGCCGCTTGCCGCGATGAGTCGGTCCCACGGAGTGTTCGCGACGAGGCGTTGGTAGGCACCAAAGCCGCTGGTGTGATCTTCGAGGAATCGCCGATCAATAATTCCCCCCCGGCTCTCCTCTGCTTCCAGGACCGCTTTGACCATGCCGCGCACCAGAGCCATATCGCCATTGACGGTCGGCTGCAGATACAGTTGCGCCACCCTGGTGCGCATTCCCAAATAAGAGCGCACTTCCTGGGGATCCGCAAACGCGAGCAGACTGGCCTCGCACATCGGGTTGACGGCGACAATCCTGCACCCGGATCGGGCGGCTTCCTGCAGGGACCGCAACATGCGCGGATGGTTTGACCCCGGATTGTGGCCGAACAGGAAAATCGCGTCGGCCCGCGCGAAGTCTTCGAGCGTCACGCTGCCTTTGCCGTTACCCAGACTGGCCGACAGCGCCATCCCCGAAGGTTCGTGACAAAGGTTCGAACTGCTCGGGAGATTGTTAGTGCCCCAGGCGCGGGCCAGCAGCTGATAAAGAAAAGCCGCTTCGTTGGACGTTCTTCCGGAGGCATAGAAGACTGCTTCATCGGGATGAGCCAACTCCCGCATTTCCCGGGCAATCGTCTGAAATGCCTCTTCCCACGAGACGGGACGGTAATGACCGGCGTCTTCCTCGAGCAGCATCGGCTGAGCAAGCCGTCCCTGCTGTTCCAGCCAGTAGTCTGAAGTAAGCAGGAGGTCGGATACGGACCACTTCGCGAAAAATGCCGGTTCGAGCAGACGCCGCGTGGCTTCGGCGCTCACATTCTTGGCGCCGTTCTCGCAGAACTCGAATCTCGACCGCTTGTGGCCGGGGTTCGGCCAGGCGCAGCCCGGACAGCCGAACCCATGCACTTGATTCAAGTTGGCGATGAGTTTGCGAGTCCGGTTCAGGCCCGTTTCCTTGTGCAGGAAAGCAAGCGACGTCAGGACGGCATCTATGCCGCCGGCAAAGGTCTTGGGTTGATCATGCTGTAAGCCGACGATGGCTGCCGCATCGCGTTCCAGATCTGTTGACTCCAGGGCCCGCACCGCCCGAATGATCTCTCGGCCCAGCGGTTCGATTCCGGCCAACAGCGCGATCCTCGCCTCGCGCCTGTCCGCTGCATCCGGCTTCAGAACGTATCTGGTCAATCCGCCGGCTACCATGAGGCTCACTAACGCAGGGATGCGATGATCCGGCAGATCGTCCTGCAGAATGGCATCCCTGAGATTCCTGTGGATGCCGACAACCAGCGGCAAGTCGGGCGAGAATCGCAATTCGCCGTGCATGCCGGCAAGAAACCCCTGTCTTCTTTCGGTCAGCAACCCCTGCTCCCGCAGTGAGTCCAGGACCATCTCTCGCAGAGTTTCTCCGTGCGCAGCAATCAGCGTAATCGCCTGATCAAGAGGGATCGCGCCCTCGATAAACGAGAGACATCGCAGCGCTTCATCGAGAGCCGGAAAACCGGTTTGTTCAGGCTTGAGGACGGTGAGATGCGTCCAATCGTCGTTGATCACACCTCGGAACGATGCATCAAGCAACAGCGATCCGGCCAGCGTGAGGTGTAATGCCTGATCGGCCAGAGGAAAGAACCGCCCAGTGTCTGGGTCGACGGAAAGTAGGAGAAACTGCTCGGAATAGTTTGCCATGAATCGCAGCGCGGTTCGCTTTGTCAGCGGTCGGTGGTAATCGGTCAGAGGCACCAGGCGGATCGGATCGATCGGCACGCCTGCCGGCCAATACTGTCCTCGCATCAATCAGGATGCTACACCGATTCTTGGGAGAACTTCCAGCAGTTCGCATCGCGATGCGATGCAATCCAGTTCCGTCGTCTCGTCAAAAGGCAACCAAGGGCTGTAATCTCGCTGCACAGTATAGCCCCGCACTGGCCGCAAACAACGGGTCCGATACCGCCCCGTCGCGACGAGTTCCCCGTGAGCACTTGGCAAAGCTGAGCCGCTCATGTTGCACCCAATTCTCGCAGGCAGCCGGCCGTTTATGAAGCCGTGAAGCGGGATGTGCGGTCGCCTTTCGACTTGATTCACGCCGTGCCTTCTACTACAAGCACGCCTTCCGATGGCAGGTATCGCGTGGGGACTCCCGTGCCGCGAATCGCGACGCTAGCGTTGATGCTGACCGCTTGCTTGGTCTTGTCTGCAGACACTAATCGGCTATTGGCCCAAGAACTGCCGAGGGGGGAAACTCCAGGCCAATCACTGGACAGCCAGACCAGCGGTTCCGGAGCCCAGCTCGAAGACTTCTCGGATCCCTGGTTCCAGCCGCTCCTTGATCCTGATGCAAGCAATCTCGCAGAACTCGCGCAACCCGAGCCCCCCTCTCTCGGCGGCCGACGTGGCGCTGATTCCTCGGGCGAAGGTGGCCGTTCGCCATTCACAACCCGGCTGTGGTGGATTCCTCAGCAGAATCTGCAAAATCAGGCGGGTGACCTGGCCATGAACGGCGAGGAGGTCGAGGTGGCCTTTCCGCTGCGCATCGCCCCTGAAGACATCTGGCTGGGGCTGGCTAGCGTCCAGCGGTTGGAGATCAGCACGGCGGCCGTGCTGCCGGATTCCGGGTTGCCCGTGCCGGCGCAATTGTGGGACATCGAGATCGGCGCAATGCACCTCCGCACCCTGAACAACGGCTGGCGCGCCGGCGAAATGGTTCGCGTCGGTTCTCCCAGCGATCTTCCGTTCGCATCCCTGCGCGACATGACCGTCACAATCCTGGGTTTTCTGACGATTCCCCGCGGCGAGCGCGACGAGTGGAATCTCAGCCTGTTCTATTCGCCGACCGGTCAGATCATCTATCCCATTCCGGGCGTGGCCTACGTCTGGCGGCCGAACCCTCAGTTCCGGGCCAGTCTGGGAATTCCGTTCTCCCTCGAATACCGGCCAACGGAAACCCTGACCGTTACGGCCAGCTACCGGCCGCTGAACAATGTGCAGGTACTTGTCCGTAAGTCGCTGAGCGAGGCTTGGAGCATCTACGGGTCTTATGGGACCATGAACGAGACATTCCTGCTGGCCGAACGCCTGGAAAACCGTGAACGCACCTATCTCTTCGACCAGCGGTTGACGCTTGGCGTGCGGCGAGAACTGGGGCACGGCTGGAGCCTCGATCTGTCGACCGCCTACGTTTTCGATCGCCAGATCTTCCAAGCCGAGAAGTTCTCCGGCAGCCGCCGCGACGAACTGGTCATCGATCCCGGCGTGGCGGGCATGCTTCAAATCGTCTGGACGCGTTGATATCCACTGCCAAGCTCCGGTGGAGACGTCAGCTCCCCGCCGCCTGCAACATGACAAAGGTCTTACCCTCGGGAACTTGGCCGCGATTGTCGCTAATATCGTAAACGCTCGTCTTCATACCAAGGCGCAGAGCCCGGGAGTTCTTACTGCAGCGCAGGGGCTCCTTCAAAAGCCACTGCGTAGACAATCGCCCTTCCGCGAATCCGCATGGCCACTTGGACGGTTTGACCGGTAAGCCGTTTCAGGCTGGTGCCGGACTTCCACGTCACCGGGGCGCGAACGGCGTCGTCCATGACCGGAATACAGTCGGTGAATCCGTAGCCGGGAAACTCGTTGCCTTGCTCGTCCAGCAGCGCCACGGTCACCGATCCGTCGCCGCCCCGCCGTTCAACGTTCAGCGAGAGCCGGTCGCCGGTCTGCGTGATCGGTTTCATGGTCAATTGGCCCTCGGCGTGCTCATCCGCGGCGGCCAGTCCCGCGAAGCCGTCGCGTCGCAACTTGGCTGCGCCGATCGACCGGCTGCCATACGGACACGGCTGGGCCTGCTGACGCGAGAAGGCGTTGAAGAAGATCAGCGTCTCATCGCCGACGAGAAACGGCTCGTTGTGCAGCGGTACGGCACCCGTGGCGTTGTAACTTCCCGGCGATCCGTAGGGGATGAAGGTCTCGCGCTGGTCCACCCAGGTCCACTCACGCTGTTCCTGGCGCGAGGCCAGCATCACGGTGAACACGCCCTTCGGCTTGTCCATGCCGCATGGGAATCCCAGGTCCTGATTGCCGTAGTTGAAGGGGATCATGCACTCGATGGCCGGGGCCTGCACGTCGCCTGGAGTGATCTGCCGGGCTGGTTCGGCTGGCGACCACTGCCTGAGATCGCCGCTGTAACTGAAGGCCGGATACGCCCAGCCACCGGAACGCGTGTACGCCATCCACCGCTGATGCCGGTAATCGGGAACGACCAATAGACGGTCTCCGCCGGCCGTCGGAAGAGAATCCAATCGTTCCAGCGGCTGCTCCCAGCGCAAGCCATCGGGGCTGTACGTGATGTATTCGCCCCGCGCCGCGGCACAGCGATCAATGAAGGCCTGCGGACGTCCCAGCGAACCACTGACCGCGTGATTGTCCCAGAAATGGACCGACTCCCAGTGGGCGATCATCTTGTAGCGGCGGTCCGGATTCGCCTCGCGATCGTCGCGGAGAATGGTGTAGCCGTCGAAGTTGGTCAGGGCGCCGTCGGTCTGTTCGGCCGCACGCCGTCCGGTCAGGATGAGGTTGTTGTCTTTGCTGCCGCGATACTCTATCAGTCCCAGTTTCGGTTTCCGCCAGTGAATCCCGTCGTCCGACTCGGCGTACTTGCCGAGCATCGACTCGACAGCCGGCCGATCGGCGTCGGAACGCGGGTGGAATGTGAAGTCGTCGCCTCGGCCCCAGACGCCCGCTGCGGCGATTTCGTGGGGACCGGCGCCGTTGTGGCCCATCGTCATCGTGGCGTACCAGAGGCGGAAACGCCCGTCCGGCTCGCGAATCACGTTGCCCCAGGCGCAGTCGGCTTCCGCCTTCGGATCGTCAGGCCAGATGATCGGTTTCTCGAGCGGCTGGGCGCGGTTGTGGATCCGCGTCAGCCCCTGCTGGTGCGCGATCCAGTGATCGTCGACAAACAAGTAGAGGTCAGGATCGTGGGTCGTCCGGGGAACGTCCACTGCCACCCCGAGATGGTTGCCGTTGGCGCGCTCCGTAGCCGCGAACTGCGACGCCGGGGATTGCTCCGCCTTCACGCCGTTACCGACGGGGCGGTTCAGAAGTTTGCACTTATCCGCGTCCTCGGACGCGGGGTCCCACCAAGCCAGCGTGGTCGAGCCGCCGCCGTCCATGTTGATCCCGCGGTACGCACCGAAGTACCTTAACCACTGCCCCAACTCCTGAGTCGTCGTCCCCAGACTGTCAGGCTGCCGGCCGTCGATTACGACGGCCACGAGATAGCGGCCTCGCTCGCACAAGCCGAGGCCCGTGCGCGGGTGCAAGTCGGCGCCGCTCGGGATCGGCCGGCCATTGTCCAGGCAAAGCGCGAAACCGCTGACGGCCAACTCTATGTCGGTAGTATTCGCATCGGGACCCGTCGGCTCGATCCGCAACGGGCCCGCTTTCATTTTCAGCAGCGACGGGGAACCAGACCCCCGCGACACCACCACACCGTCCGACACTGCCAGCCCGGCGAGGTCCGTCGGTGTGGCTTCGTTGAAGGGGGCGGGCCACGGCGCGAACGCATCCGCGTTGAGTGCCAACACGGAGCGGATTCCCCGAGATCGCGACTGGCGAAGGAAATCACGGGTCGTCTGCCGGTCGGTCTCCAATTTGCCTTCCACCCAATCCCCGCGCCGCGCCGTCGTGTGCAGCCGCAGCCCAGGCATCCAGGCGTCGATCCGCACGCCGTGGACCACCAGCTTCCGCGGCCGGTCCGTCTGGATCCGAACGAACCGAATCCCCGGTTGCAGTTCACCTCCCTCCCTCCAATCGTAGACACCGTCCTGACCCTGCAGCATCGGCAGGGGAGCGATCAGCGCCGCAAGAACCAACAGCACGATGCGAGATACAATCGCCATGGAAATGCGCCTGCGGTTGTTCATCGACGGAAGACTCCCGGGAATTGGTAATGGGCAACGGATTCTCTGATGCTGATGATCGAAGCGCCGCCGCGGGAATTGGTCTTCACGGGACGTGTGGCCGCCCAATCCCGCGCGTGTTCTCCATGTCCCGAAGATACTCGAGCATTTGAGCGGCCACACGCCGTGCATGGTTGCGTTCCCGCTACAACCGGCCGGGATCGCCGATGGTAATGACAGGAATACTGCGGGCCGCGCCCAGTGAGTCGATGGCCGCTCTTCAGTCGTTTCGCTTCCACGGGGTTTTCCAGAGATAGATGACATGCCTGCGGCCGTCTTCCTTGGAGTCGACTTCCACCACCTTGTCCGGTCGAAGACCCGGGATGTCCGACTCGTGCGCCACAATCCGTGAACCAGGTCCCATCCGCTCGAACTGCGGGATCAGCCTGGCGTTGAGCTTGGGCGTCAAATAGAGCGTGATTACCGTGGCGGTGCGCAGGTCCGTCTTGAGCACGTTCCGGTTTTCGATGGTCACGAGATCCGACAGTCCGGCCTTCAGCACATTTTCTCGTGACTGCTCCACCCGCAATTCATCAATGTCGAATCCGGTGCTTCGACAGCCGTATCGCTTCGCCGCTGTGATCACGATGCGTCCGTCACCGCAGCCAAGATCGTAGACCACATCGCTCGAGCGAACGCCCGCCAATTCGAGCATGGCATCGACGACGTCCTGAGGTGTCGGAATGAACACCGCGTCAGGCACCCGATTCACCCGATTCGTTTCTCTTGCACCTGAAGCGGCTTCCTGGCCTGTCGAGTCAGCCGCTGCGATGAGCAGTACGGCAATCGTCGCAGAGAAAATATGTTTCATGGGTGTGTGTGACCGCCAGTTGACGCGTTGTTGATCATGCTCCATCCGAGTACACTCCGCCGTTGGGGCTGGCCGAATCTGACGTGTCGCAGCGGGAGTCCTCCTCGTGGATGCTCCGTCCAGATGGTCCGGGCGATGGAAAGGCATGGCGGTCGGGGCGATCGTCCTGACGGCTCTTGCTGCCGTACTCGTCCCCCTCATCATCACGGGTCGACGAGCAGCACGGAATCAGCAACGCGTCTACGATCTGAAACAGATCTACCTGGCATTGGCCAACTTTGACGACGTCTACAAGCGCCTCCCTCCAACGGTTCGGAGCGACGAGGCTGGACGTCCGCTTTGCAGTTGGCGATTCCAGATCCTTCCTTTCGTGGAAGCGATGATGTTCCGACTTGATTTCGGCGACCGATGGGATGATCCGTCCAACCGATGGTTGCTCAACATGTACCACCCCATCTACTGCTGGTCAACCGATCGCGGCACAGGAGGCCTGAGAGGCACCAACGTCGCAGCCATCACCGGCCCAGGCACTGTCTTTGATGGCGATCGCCCCGTGCGATTGGGCGAAGTCCCCGCCAATACGATCTTCCTCATCGAAGTCCACAACTCGGATACGTTTTGGACTGAGCCCGGCGATATACGCGTGAACACAATCACTGAGTCGATTGTCCGAGGGATCGACGGCGACGGAGTGCACGTCGTCTTCGCGGACGGGGCATCATGGTTCATCAGCGCCGAGGTTCCATTCGACAATCTGCGGACGTTCTTCACGATCGAAGGCGCCGCAGCGAACGACCGCGAAAGCCTCCTCGGACCCTACGCACTTCTCCGATGACATTCTCAGGACTTCCTCCGGATGATGCGGTTGCTCTGCGATTTCAGTGATCAATCCCCGATCCCGCGGCAATTCCCGGACGGGCGATGTGCAGCAACTCGCTGCGGTACCGTCCTTCGACGGTGCTCCTCATTGCGCACGCTGGCAGCATGGCTGATGCTCGGTGTTTCGATTACCAGCGTCGGTTGCGGTGCGGCACATTGGGGAGAGGGCGAATCGATCGCCGAAAATCGAGCCCTTGCAAGAATCGAGGAACTGGGCGGCGCTGTGCCTCATGGATGGGAAAGGCCCGGAGAGTCGGTTTACCTGCACGGATTGCTCCGGGTCTCCTTGGGCAGCCACTGGAAGGGCGGCAACGACGGAATGGCGCATCTTCAACGCGTGCGGTCGGTTTATGAAGTTGTGCTGGACTCGCCTGACATTGACGAAGCCGGGATCGCGCACCTCGGTAAGATCCACGACCTGGGGGGCGTGATATTCAAACGAACTCCCGTTTCGGACGCCGGCCTCTCGCTGTTGCGGGACGTGCACGGCCTGCAGACTCTCAGTTTCGACGGGACCCGTGTCTCCGACGCCGGACTTGCCGCCATCTCACGCCAGAACCTGCAATGGCTCATCGTCGACAATGAATCCCAGATCACCGACGCGGGTCTCGTGCACCTGGCGAAAATGACAAACCTGATCCAGCTCCGTCTGGCGGGAACGCAGATTACCGGGTCCGGCCTGATCCACCTGCAAGACCTGTCGGAGATGCGATCACTCGATCTCCGGGGCACCAAAGTCGATGATGCCGCATTGGCACATCTGGCCCGGCTTTCAAAGCTCCGCCGGTTGGATCTCTCGGGAACATGCGTCGGCGGACCCGGGCTCGTTCACTTGAAGTCCCTGCCCAGGCTCCAGGAGTTGACGCTGGATCACACGCCGATCGGCGACAACGAACTGCGGCACCTCGATGACTTGGACAATCTGACTGTATTGTCGCTGGAGGGCACCCAAGCCACGCCGGAAGGCGCCAAGCGACTGCAGTTGAGGGAGTTGAAGACGATCTTGGTTGGCGGTCTGCAGGTAGCAGGTCCCGCCGCAAGCCGATAGCTGGATGCTTGTAGACTCGACCAGTTTCAGACTCCGTTGGAGACCGTATACTGCGTGAGCGATGAGGCAATTCTCCCCGAGCCCAAATAATGAGGCCAAAGGCACGCAATTCAGGAGGTGTCCCGTGGTCACGCGAAACGAATGGTGGGCACTCTCAATGGCAGCGCTCGCCTTGGTCGCGGCCTTGGTTCCTGCTACTGCGGGTGAACAGGTCGATGCCGATGCGGATTCCTTCGATGCGGTCGTGCAAGCCGACTGGCAGATGCAAGAGAAACGCCTTGGACGTTCTCCGCAGTCTCCCGAGGCTATCCGCGCTGCGGTTCAACGCGCTGAAATGCTGATGGACGATCTCCGCGGCCGCGAAGGCATGGGCGACTTGGCGGCCGAGTCCGCCGAGTTGAAGCTCCTGGCCGCCCAGGCTGCGGCGACTGACGCGTCGCAGGATGAGCCGGGCCGGATCGGTCTTTACCAGCGGATCCGCGCGCTGACGCGCGGAGTGGCGCTGAAGAACCCGTTGGTCACTTCCCGGCCGATCGTGTTCATGCTTCGCCGGCGGGCCGTAGGGTACATGCTGTACGAGTATCTGGGCTGGTACTACCGCTACGGCAACGATCCGCAAAGCGGTTTCAAGAACGCGAAATTCCCCACGCCACAGCCCGGCGGCGGCGTGTACGTGCTCAAGGAACCCGGCCGGTCGATGGCCGTGCAAGAGCTGACTTCGGGCTTGCTGCCGCAGGGCCATTTCGTGACGCTGGCGACTTCCTATGACGCCAAGAAAATCTACTTCGCCTTTGCCGACACGGCGGGCGATGACCCTTACACGTTGCCCGGCTACGCGATGTCGCCGGCCGAACCGGGGGCGAAGTTCCACACGTTCCACCTGTTTTCGGTGGATGCCGACGGCTCGTGCTTGTCCCAACTCACCGACGGCCCCTACGACGACTTCGACCCCTGTCCGTTGCCCGATGGCGGACTGGCGTTTGAATCCACTCGACGCGGAAGCAAGCTCCGCTGCGGCGGCGGCAGCCCGGAAATCGTCTACACCCTGCACCGCATGGACGCCGACGGCCGCAACATCCGCACACTCTCCTTTCACGAAACCCACGAATGGCATCCCTCGGTCCTCAATGATGGGCGCATCATCTACACGCGCTGGGATTACGTGGACCGCAACGCCGCCAAGTTCCACAGTCTCTGGACCTGTAACCCCGACGGGACCAACCCCAGCATCGTTTTCGGAAATTACACTTCCCTTCCCTGGGCCTGTTACCAGGCCAAGGCGATTCCCGGTTCGGAGAAGATCCTGTTCGTTGCCGGCGGCCACCACGCCAATGTGGGCGGTACGCTGGTCATGCTTGATCCGTCGCGCGCGGCATTGAACCCGGTGAGCGGTGAGGACCGCTTCGAGGCCCTCGAGCAACTCACGCCCGAGATCTGTTTTGCCGAGGCCCAGGGCTGGCCCAAGAGCTACTTCTACAGCCCGTGGCCCCTGTCGGAGAAGTACTTCCTCGTGTCTTTCAGCCACGATCCGCTCTGCGGAGGCTACACGGGCGAGTACCGAGACACGGAGACGGGGCTGTACTACTTTGACCGCTTCGGCAACCTAGAGTTGCTTTTCCGCCGCCCCGGGATCTCGGCCGTCTATCCGGTCCCGCTGGCGCCGCGCAAAACCGCGCCCACTCGCCTCGGCGAAGTGCAGGCGGAACTGGGCGAGGAAGGTGAGTTCCTGCTTTCCGACGTGAACAGGAGCCTGCTGCCGATGCCTGAGGGTCGTCGCATCACCGAACTGCGAGTCTTCCAATTGCTGCCGAAAGCGCGAACCGACGACGCCAACCATCCCCGCATCGGCCACCCCGATCAATCCAACGCGAGAATGTTCTTGGGCACGGTTCCCGTGGAAAAAGACGGATCGGCGTACTTCCGCGCACCGGCGCGCAAACCGCTGTATTTCCAGGCCGTGGACGAGTTCGGGCGTGCGGTCCAGGGGATGCGAACGATCGTCTACCTTCAGCCCGGCGAACGTCGCAGTTGCGTGGGCTGTCATGAACCCCCGGCCACAGCGCCTGCGGCCCGCGAGACGGCGGCCGTTCGCCGGATGCCGTCGTCGATCCGGCCCGGCCCCGACGGCTCAAACCCGTTCTGCTACGTCCGGCTCATTCAGCCGCTGCTGGAGCAGCACTGCGTGCGCTGCCACGACGGCGCTGCGGGCCCCGGCAAGAGCCCGCCAATCCTGACCGGCGAACTTCACGAGTCCTTCAGCAACTCCTACGAGAACCTGAAGCCCTTCCTCCGCTGGCCGTCGTACGACGCCGTCACTCGACCGGGCGGAGTGGGCGCCGATCTCAGCCCGCTCTCCGGAATCCTCGTGGGCGAAAAGCACCGTAAGTACGTTCAGTTGACCGATGAGGATCTGCGGACTTTCTATCTCTGGCTGGATGCCCAGGTGCCTTTCTACGGGACCTACGAAGAACAAGACCTCGCGGCCCAGCGTCTCGGCCGCGCCGTGCCCCCGGCTCCTCTGCAATGAGACTATCGGTCCACGGCGGCGCCCAACGGCTCCGCCGACTTGCAGGAAACGTGGATCAGCGCAAGAAGGACGGGCGGGAGATTGAGCAGCGCCAGGTACGGAAATCCCCGCATCCCGATGGATGCGAAAAACGCAACCGTCGCCGCCGTTGTGATTATGGCACCCCACCCGGGCCGGAAGATGATGGTCGCCAGTCCCAACAGCATCGCCAGATGCAGGGCCTGCCCGCGCCAGACGGATGGCGGCGGCAAACGGCCGTCGGGACGGAAGAACCACTCCTGGAGATGCTCGACAAAGAAGGCGCCCCAAAACAGAAACATCGCGACGGCACAGATCCGCGCCATCCAGAGAGTTGCCAGTTGGATCACGACCTGGGTTTTCATGGCGAGGTACAAGCCTTTCACGTTGATCTTCGATCAAGCCATTTCTTGGACCTGGTTCGCTCGATCGGTTGGGACGGTTTCAAGACTCGCAGGAGGCGACCTCATCCAAGGAGCCCAGCGGCCGCGAACCGAGGCGCTATCGCAACAGAGATGAGGCAAAGGCGGCCGTCACCCGCAAATCCATCCCCGCCGCTCGCTGTCGTTCGCATCAACTTCAGCAATGAAATTTGGTCCTACCACGAATATTGTCGGATTTCCGGTCGGAAATACGCTCTGCATGAGATGTGAGTGGGGATTCTCCCGATGCCCTACATGCCAAAGTCAACGCCTGGGAACTCAGTTCGGCGCATACCTGTTATTCGGTATTTAACGACTCTGAGGCGAACGTCAGGGGTGTTCAGATGGGCCGATCGTAGCGACCGATGACAGGTACTGTTCGCTTCAGTCAGCCGGGATGTCTTCGCTGCCTGGAGGATGACGCTCGCGCGGCGATGCCGCAGCCGTTGTGTCGTACACGTTATAGCCTGCCGCACGGTCAGGTGCTTCACGGATCGTGTTGCCTCCTGCCTGCTGTGCCCATGGAGGGGCGAAATGAACAAGTCGCTGCGAATCGGTTTCGTGCTTCTTTCATTGGGGGCGGTTCTTCACAGTCGCGCCTTCGCTGTTGATCTGACCGACCCGGCCGCGGGCGATAAAGTGGCCCAGGAGACAAAATGCGGGGACGGTCTTGAAGAGTATCGCAACGGTCCCGGCTGGACCTTCCGTGCCGGCGGATTGATCATGACGCGAACGCAGCCGGACGACGCCGTGCTCGTCACGAACAGTTTCAGCCCAGGGGGCGCTGAGCTCTTGAATGCGAGCGAGTTCGATTTCGGATTCGCCGGCGGCTTTGAGATCGACGCCATTCGCCATAACGTCTTCGGCACGTCCTGGGATCCGGAATTCCGTTTATTCAGCCTGGATGGTTGGAACGCACAATCCGACTCCGTATCGTCGCCGTCGGGGGCCGTTGTCCAGTACGTCATTCCCATCGGAAACTTGCAGTTTACGAACAACATCGCCGCGTCTCTGGCGTCCGAACTTCAGAGTGTAGAAGTCAACCTGCGCCGGCAAACACGCGATTGGCTGACCCTCCTGGCCGGTTTTCGCTATGTGCAACTCAATGAGCGGGGACTGGCAATCCTCCAGGACGTTGGTCCCGGACTCAATCTCGCGACCCACGCGATCGACGCCGACAATCATCTGTGGGGCTGTCAGCTCGGTGCTGATGCCACGGTCTTTGAGTTCGGAAGGTTACAACTCGGCGCGATTGGCAAGGCGGGTATCTACAGCAACGACTGCGGCAATCGTGTCGCCGTTACGCAGACGGAAGGGCCCGGTTTCGGTTCCAACTCGCGGGACGACCACGTTGCCTTCGTCGGGGAACTGGGGGCGACCGGCAACTACGCGATCACTGAGCGCTGGTCAGCCCGCGCCGCTTATCAGCTCTTTTGGGTAGACGGCGTGGCGCTCGCGTCGGACCAGGTTGCGGTTTCAGATCCCGCAAACGGTTCGGCCACCGTCGATTCCAGCGGCACCGCCTTTTATCACGGCGTGTTTGCCGGACTCGAGTACAGTCGTTAGGAGTCGCAAGCGGATCCGCACTCGCCGGGCTCAATTCCGGCCGCCGCCTGAACCTCGAATTGGGACAGGCCGATTCCCGGCATTGAGAGCACGGAGGGTGGTTGCAGGTCGAGCCGGGCCTCGTCTATTGCGACTTCCCTCCGCCGGAGTGCAGTCCGACTTCCTGATATTCCGCAGATCCACCGGGTCTTGATTTCAAATCGAGACCGCGAGCATGGGGCCGGACCGGAGGTCTTCGGGCAAAGAAGCCCAGGCGATCCTATCGCTTGGCTTGGATGGCTTCCTGCAAGCGATAGAAGATGCCAATGAGCAGATCGACACAATTCGCCGTAAAAACACTCGCCGCCGTCCTGTTGCTCACTCCATTGGCGAAAGTCCATCCGGCGGAGATTTCGGTGGCGGCTTATCCAACCATCCAGGCCGCAATCGATGCCAATCCAGACCGGATGGTCTTCGTGCCGGCAGGCGATTACCTGATCACGGAAAAGGTCCGTGTGCGCGGTGAACGAAGCGGCCTGTTCGGGCCGGGGCGAATCATCCAGCAAACCGCCGACCAGCCGATCATCGAGATCGAAAACGCCCATGGTGCCGAGATTCGCGACCTGACACTCACAAGACCGGAAGGAAAAACGGAAACGGCAAACGAGGGAGTGTTGGCCATCAACTGCACAGGTCTGGTCATCGATAATGTGCGAGTCATCGACAACCGCACGCGATCCGGAGCGATCGCGCTGCGCCAATGCAAGAACGCCCGAATCAGCCGGTGCACGGTGCGGAACTACATGCGAGTGACGATCGACGACCGGACGCCGGATCCGAATTGGGGCTACTGCTTCAACTGTACCGACGGCACCGGCATCAGCGTTGGCGACAGCATCGGAACTCTCATCGAAAGCAATTATGTCATCGAAGAGAACCTGATCCCCACGCCTGAAATCAAGACCAGGCACAAGCTCGGTGACTGGGTGAAGAAGAACCCTCAGAAAGGCATTCTGATGAGTCAGGAAGCTTGGGACCGAGGCTACTCAGACAATTGGCAGCAAGGCTCCGGCATCGTGGTTACCTCGCCGGAAGTGAGCGACGATACACGCATCCTGGGAAATCACATCGAAAACGCCGCCCAAGGCATCGATCTGCACTGCGATCACGTCGTTGTGGCGAACAACGTCGTCCTGAATTCCTTCATGGGGATGAAGGCAATGCACGGGTCGCGCAGCATACTGGTCATTGGCAATCAGTTCGTAAAGAACAGCCTGTGGGCCATCGGCCTAATGCCCGGGACTGCAGCGCATGCCACGAACACCGACGGCGGATCCATCATCGCCAATAACGTCATTTCCGACTTCGGACACGGCAGCGCCCGGTGGGTCTGGGGCGATGAGCGTTCGCCCTTCAGATTCGGATCAGGCCAGGAACCGGACGATCCGCCCCTTCGAGATGTTGTGGTGCAGGGCAACTTGGTTCAGAACATCGGCAATCCTCGCTACAGCTACGCCGTCATCGTGGAAGGGGGCTCGAACGCACCGAGCGGGATTCACTTCTCCAACAACCTCCTCCCGGCGGGATCGCAGGGAGTGTCCAACATCGAGCTGAGTCCTTGAACGCGCGTCATAAACCCGCTTCACCGGACGGCGGTCCATGATCGCCGCGGCAAGCCCGTCAGCGAAGGCGGGCCGCACTCGATCCCGCTGAGCCATCCGCTAGGACCGACTAACGCGGAAGTTGTCGAATCGCACCCAGCGTTCTCCGGTACCTGTTCCACCGGTCGCCATCACGCCGAATCCCATGCCCTTGTTCGATTCGCGGATCGCGGAGTGAAAAAAGGTCTTGTAACCGCCCTCTGCCGAAGGCCCCACCTGAAAGTGCGCATACGCGCCGCGGACGACGATCCGGAGCGGACCCAACGACTCGTCCGCCGGCCAGAATTTGACCGTGTACTTGCCGGGGTCACCCTCCTGGCCCGGCTTGCCGATGAAATCCACCTCGCCCGGTGCGAGCACAAAGTAGCCATCGATGTTCGTCTTGCGCGCCGAGAATGAGACCCCGGTCGGATCCAGAAGACAGAGCCCGGCAACGTCACCGCGTTGCAGACCTTCACCGATCACCCGCACATCCACCGATGCGATGACCGTGTCGGCCGTCGAAAACGGCAATTCGACCTTCAGCATGGGCAGTGGCTGGTTCTCGCCCTGTCGCTTCACTCGCAATTCGAGCTTCCCTTCCCGCACTCGATAGTCGTCCCGCTCCAGTCCAACGACTTGCCACTTGTCGGACAATCCCTTGTCGAACGTGTCCTCGAACAGGACTTCTTGCCCGGGACAACGGCCTTGCCACGCAAAACACGCGATGAGACCAACGGCTAGGATTGTGTTGGAAGACATTAGCACCTCAAGGATGCGATCGTGATGGGCGAACGCTCGCGCATTTTGAGTGGACGAAAGGTCTCGGTTTCAGAATTTGCACGGCGGGCCATTCCGGTTCACCGCCTTGCTTGCCGCTGATGCCTGCGCGATTTGGGACCGCATGCCGGAAAGCACCAACCAACCTAGCGCGGATCCACATGCGGCCGGGACAAATCCGTGAACCGCTAACGCAATGGCCGACGCGACTGTGTATTCGGATTCACCAGCGACCAGCATCACGCCAACGAGTCCCGCATAAAGTCCAAGTGTCAAGACGGTAGGGCAATGCCCCCGAAGAGTGAAGATCATAGCGAGCAGGAAAGCCGACGCTTCCAGCCACAGCGGCCAACCGTGCGTGAATGGATCTGCGTTCCCGAAGACAAGGAACTGAACGACTGGAATGCAGATGCCGCCGCTGACAAGGCCGATGGCAAACGCCGCCGCCGGGCGGTGAAACCACGGGATTGCGCTGTTGGCGCTGCTGCCATCGCGGTCTTGGTTCATCGCTTTGCAGTTCCTCGCGCTTTCGAACGGATTTCCTGTGCGGATGCGTCCTGGTTCTGCGGCGAATTTGTAATAGTGTCGCCGACACACGACACACTACGTTGTTGCCGTAGCCGTCGGCATGTTGTACACAAATGAAATCGTGTTCCGCCAGCGGTTCGCGGACTGAACAGAGCGACCGCTGCCAGACAAGCCCGCCGGGCGTGTACTTCGCCCGATTCCCACCCAGATGGTTATCAACATGAAACAGCTTCTCATCATCGCATCGGTCGTTGCATGGACAGGCGCACTCGCCGCGGGCGAACGGGATGTCGTCAAGCCGCTCATTGGGGACAAGTTGATATCGGAAAGACTCACCCACCAGGAGTTGGCGGGCGGCGAAATCGACCGGCGCATCACGGACTTGATTTACAAGAACTACATGGTGCTCAACCTGGACGCGGACTGGCTGGATAAGTTCAGGAACCGAACCGACCGGGGCGACACGCGCAATGTGTACTTCGGAATTGGCAAGGTCTTGGACGCCGGCAGTCTGTTTTCTCAATATACCGGCGATCCGAAAGTCGCCCAACGAACGCAGTACATCATGGATCAAATGCGGGCCTCCCGCGATCCGGACGGATACGTGGGTTTTTGGCGCACAGAGCCGCAGAACTATCAGAACGTTGTCAACTGGATTCTCCACGAGCAGGAGTACTTCAATCTGGCGCTGGTGCGAAACTACCGCGCAACGGGCAATCCGCAATCCCTGGCCGACGCGAGAGTCATGGCTGATTACATCATGAGTTCGTTCCCGGCCAATGACGACGGAAAACATTTCATTCCCGAAGGAACGTCCATTGCGGGAATTACCGAGGGCTTTGTCGAACTTTATCGTGTAAGCGGAGACAAAAAGTACCTGGACTTTGCCAAGAACCTTCAATACGAGCCGCACTGGTATTACCTGAAGCCTTACGAGGCGTGGGAAAAGAACATTTCGAAAGCACGCTACCACGTCTACGTCATGCTTTCCCACATGTATCCCGACACCGAACTGTATCGTTTGATAGGCGGCGACGATTACCTCAAGAAAAGCCTGTGGATGAAGCAGGAGTTGCTCGAAAAGGGACGCGGCGGCCTGCTGATTACCGGCTCCACCTCGGAAGGAGAGCACTTTACCTACAACCAACAAGGTTCAGGGAGTATCGAGGAATCCTGCGTCACCGCATATTTTCTTCGCTGGATCGACAGCTTGATGCGATTGGAAGGTGATATGCGGTATGGGGATCTCATGGAGCGGACCATATTCAACGCCCTTTTTGGGGCGCAGTCGCCGGACGGTCGTCATATTTGCTACTTCACGCCGTTTACCGGAAGAAGGAGCTTTCAGAGCATTGACACTTTCTGCTGCAACGGCAACTTCCGGCGCGCGGTGGCCGAACTGCCGCAGAAGGTGTATTACCGCACCCAGGATGGCGGAATCGCGCTGAATCTGTTCACCAACTCCGACAAGACGTTCGAAGTTAACGGCAAGTCCGTCGCAATCAAGGAAGAAACCGATTATCCGAACTCCGGCAGAATCAAACTGACGTTCACTTGCTCCGAACCGGTGCAGTTCAGCTTCCGCTTCCGCACCCCGCGATGGGCAGAGAAGATCGAGTGCGCAGTGTGCGGAGTGCCAAGCGCCGCGAATGAGTCGCAACTTGGCTATGCGGAGATCAACCGGCTTTGGAAATCCGGCGACACTTTGACCATCTCCATGCCGATGAACTGGCGTTTCGTTCGCGGTCGCATGATTCAGGAAGGCCGCGTTGCCCTGATGCGGGGACCTGTTTTGTTCACTCTGAGCCAGGAGTTGAACGCGGAAGTGCTCAAAAAGTGCCCGGAACCCCGTGATCTGGTTCTCGATCCGACGAGCATCGGTGACCCGACCTTGGACAATTCCGTCCGTCCCAACGGACAGAAGGTTCTCGTTAAGGCCTGGACGAACCCCGAACGCGCGGGTGACCCGGTCGATGTGGTTCTGACGGAGTTCATCGATCCGAACGGCGTCGAAGCGTATTTCAAGATTCCGAATCTCAACGAAACGAAATCGATACGTATTGTCGACGACGAGTTGCTCTCGGAACCGCGTCGGTCGGCTAACGGCGAGATCACGAGCGCATGGTATGGTCCGAAAAGCAATGGCAACTGGAAGGATCTGTTCGCCGTCAAAGGCGAATTGGTTGCCGATCTGGCCGCCGATTACCTGAACCCGCGGGGGAAGCAGGATGTGCCTGCAGTGTTTCCCGACAAAGCGAAATCCGGTTCGTGGTCGCTGTTCAACTGCAAAGACAACGCTCTGCTGTCCACCGCGAAAGAGTCCGACCGAAAGCAACTGAACTCCAAGTTCAAGGTTGACGGCTGCCCGCTTGGATACGCTTACGGTCTGGAAGGAGGCGCGGACCTGGGCTTTTTCGCCGATTACGCACCCTCGGAAACCATGGAGGAAAACTGGAGACTCCATTTTTCGAGAGACATGTTCGACCGGATTATCCCGGCAGACCAGCGAAGGGAAGTCTTGATCACACATCCGATCGCCGATGTCGACAGCTATAACCTGATCCGCTGGACTCCCGGCTCGCAGTATCCCGGCAAGAGTATCGGCATTTCGGGAAATCTGCTCTCCAACCCCGGGGGCAACGGTGTGTCGGTGAAGTTCGTCAACTGGAAGGATGAGAATACGCCGGTGGTTCTTGATGCTCTGTATCTGGCACGGGGACGAAACGGCACCGGTGCCATCCAATCCGAGTTTGTCGTCCACATCAATGCGGGCGACCTGGGAAAACACGTCGATATCGCAATCGGCAACAACGGAGACTACGTCTGTGATGCGACGGCGTTGAGCCTCCGCGTCTATGCGGCCGACAAGCCGTACGAAATGCCCGGTGTGGATGTCACCAAGAAGGTGCAGTCCGTGTTCCAGGGCAAGTTCAGGACGGACTTAGGAAAGTACACAGACCTTTTCGGCGATCCCGCTCCAGGTCAGGAGAAAACGCTGAAACTCAGAGTGCAAGACATGGGCGGTAACCTCAGGTATTTAGAATTGCCTGACGACGCGCCAATTGAGTTGCCTTAATTCGCGGATCCGCCTACCGCGTGCCGCCACCCTATCCGGATTGGCGGAGCGATATCGACCTGCATCAAATCCCGCGTTTACTCTGCCTCGCCTCGCCAATCAGCGCCGGCCGGTGGCAGTCGACTGGAAAGTTATCGCGATGAGAACTGCATCATTCACGACACTGTCGACACTGTTCGTATGCCTGTGCTTCGCTCATACAACTTGCCAGGCGCAGTCGATCGTGAACTCCGATTTCTCGAAGGGAGACTTCGCAGCAACGGGGTGGAAGGCGAATGGGGCCTGGGATGTGTACATGTACCCCAAGGAGGTCGCCAACAATCCCGGTTTCGTCGCTCGGTTCGGGGCGAATAAGCCATCCGGCGAGTTGATCCGGGTCTTTGACGAAATCAAGAATCCCCGGAACTTGACGCTGGAGTTGGAGTATGGATGGGGTTGGGGAGACGCTGACCAGGGCGCCGACTCTGTCTCGTTCATGCTGCTCAATGCCCAAGGACACGGTTACGCCTTCAAGTTCCACCGCTGCAAAGCGAATTGGGCCGTGCAGTGGGGGCGAGCCTCAGACGGCACTGCTCCCAGGGACATGACGTGGGCGCCGGTAGAAATCGACGGAACTCATGCGGCGATTCGTGACGGGGGCGGCTTGCTCCGCGTCGCCATCTGCCGCGAATCCGATGGGTCCTGGAGTATCACCGGCAAAGACTGGAACAAGGGCGCCGGCGCGACGGTCAGGTTCAGTGACGCCACAACAGTTTCGTTCAATCGACTGGTGCTGCTCGGGACCGAGAACTTCGACGAACAGGTCTTCAACAAAATCGTCCTGGCGACCGACACTCGAGAACCGATACCTGTAACCGCCATCCCGACACCCGCATTTTTGGGCAGCATCGGTATCGTGACCACGTTCCCCGATCGCGGGCAACCGTTGCCCAAAACGGTCGACATGATCAAATACTGCGGGTTTAGCTGGGTCCGAGGCGGCATCGAGGGACTGACGGCCGATGGACCTACGACCATCCAGACGTTCCTGGACCTGCACCGTCAAACGGGCGTAAGGTTCAGTTGGGGGCTGGCCAGTGGAGGCTCCGATCTAGAGAAACTCATCGAAACCTCCAAGCCTCTGGCGGAGATCGGCGCTCTGCTCGCGTTTGAGGGAAACAACGAGCCGAATAATTGGGGCGTCACCTATCAAGGCGAGAAGGGGGGCGGCAGCGCCCCGTCGTGGAAGGCCGTTGCGCAATTGCAGCGTGATCTGTACCGCGCCGTTAAGAGCGACCCCGTACTCCAGAAATACCCGGTCTGGTCGATTAGCGAGGGCGGAGCGGAAAGGGACAACGTGGGATTGCAGTTCCTTACTATCCCCGCAGGCGCCGGTACCGTCCTGCCCGAGGGGACCCGATTCGCGGATTTTGCCAATGTCCACAACTACATCTACCATCCCAATTCGGCTGGAGTGGAGGACAACAAGACGTGGAATGCCGCCGACCCCACGTCGGCCTGCAAGATCGACGGCCTGTACGGCAACTACGGCGTCACCTGGGCCAATCGCTATCGAGGCTACTCAGAGGCCGAACTGTCGACCCTTCCCAGAGTCACCACGGAAACAGGCACCACGGTGGGCGGGACGATCACGGAGGAGATCCAGGCGCTCAACTTGGTGAACATGTATCTGAGTCAATTCAAACGAGGGTGGAGCCATACGGCGGTGTACTTGCTGCGCGACCGCACCGACGAGGGCGGCAACCAGAGTTTTGGCTTCTTCAAAGCCGACTACACGCCGCGCAAGGCAGCCATTTACCTGCATAACCTGACCACAATCCTGGCCGACAGCGGAAAGCTCGCTCAGTTCGGCCAATTGAGATATTCAATTCCGGAATTGCCGGCAACTGTTCACGAGCTTCTCCTGCAGAAGTGCGATGGCACATTCCAGCTGGTCGTTTGGGGCGAACGGGTCGAGGGTTCGGACGAGGTGGCGGTCCACTTCGGCGAGCGCTGCAACGCAAAGGTCTACGATCCGACGGTCGGAATCGAACCAACCCAGTCGCACACAGGAATCGACTCTCTGAAGCTGACACTCAGCGACCATCCATTAGTTGTCGCGGTCACACGAGACAAGCGACCAGCTTGATGATTCCTTTGTCCACACACGGCTGACTGCTTTGCAGGCGAGTTGTGGGACGTGAAGCGTGGCCAGCAATCTGGCACAATGGTGCCCGTGTTCGCACAGCTGTCCAGTTCACGGCACGCGGTATTCCGCGTGAAGCGGGGTGAGGCAGGTTAGACTCATCCACTGATACGGTCGTGACACCTTGTTCGAGACCGCCGGGTTTTCTGATCGTTGATCGTGCCAAATCGAGGACTCGCATGAATACAACACATCATGGTCTGACCGGTTGGATCACTGCAGCGGTTTTGCTTGCGGTGTGCGTGACCATTGGACGTGCCGATCAACCGCTGGGTGAACTCGCGTGGAACAAAGATAACGGCGTGGTCTGGACAGCGCCCGGCGCTGTGTGGCGGTTGGACGCGAACGAGCGGCTTACAGGCCCTGTGATCCGTGTGCAACCCGATGGCGGCGCCCACACACTGATCGATCCGAAGCTCCAGCAGGTCTCGCCCACGCATTTGGTACTGACCTACCGCCTCTCGCTTCCCGGCGATCAGAACTTGGCCGTCACCCGTGACATCGAGGTCAAGGCTCTCGCGCGAGGGGTTGGAGTGGTGGAGTCCTTTGCGATTTGCCCGTCCAAGACCTGGGCCGCGGACGTCGAAGTTGAACGCCCGTTCTCTCTGCGGCCCACCGAAGTCAGTTCGCAGGGTCAGTTCATTTGCCCACTCAAGAATGGCTGGGCTCGTGAATTTCCTTTTTCGGATGTGCAGCTTTCGGCCGAGTATCGTCTGGGCAATCCGATGACCGGGAAGGAGACCGAGAACCTGGCGCTGCCGGACGTCTACATGAATTCCGGCCGGCTCTCCGCGGCGATCCTGGCTGACCCGACCTTCAGCGCGCTGTTTGAACTTCGCTCCAACCAAGGCGAACTGTGCGGGTCGGTGCGATACCGTTACGCCGGCAGCCGCGTGCCGCTCCAGGGGACCGAAGTGCGAAGCTTCGGTATGTGGCTCCAGGGTGACCAGCCATCCGGCAAGGGATTTGAAGAATCGCTCGACGCGTTCTTCGCTCTCATGCTGCCCGACGTGGCGCCGGGGCCTGCCTGGCTGCACGAGATTGCGATGATTGATTACGACTATCTGAGCGACATGGGGCAGGGGTGGAACCGCGACCTGAAACTCCTGGCCGAGCGGCTGAAGCCCGAACAACGCCGACGCGTGGCGGTGTGCCTGCATGGATGGTATGACGCCCTCGGGCCCTACTGTTTCGACGCGGCGAGCGGTCAGATGAAAAAGGAGTGGATCGCTTTTGCGCCGACACAGAAAGTTCATCTCACTCAGGATGAGCTAAGGCGTCGGCTTCACATGGCACGCGAATTGGGCTTCAGAACCCTCCTGTATTTCGGCGATGGGCTGGCATCGGATTCGGGCGTGTCGAGTTACCGTGATGACTGGGCGTATCGTGACTCCAAGCGTGAGAAGATTCCGGGCTGGCAAGGGCCTGACACGCTCGGCAAAACGTACCTGCTCAACCCCGCGCATCCGGAGGTCGTGCGTTGGTATCTGGCCTACGTCGACGCGTTGCTGAAGACCTATGGCGACGAGTTTGATGGTCTGGTCTGGGACGAAACGTTTCACGCTCGGCTCGGGCAGATCGCCACGGAGCCGCAGCCGGCCTATTGCGATCGCGCCCTGATGGCGCTGACGAAAGAGCTGTCACGACGCGTGCACGCCTTTGATCCCCAAAAAGTCTTCCTGGCCTCGGACTGTATTGGGATTCCCGGGTTCGAGGACGTGCCGGGCTACGCGATGGTGGCCCACGGCACTTGGCAAGACACTGCGTGCTACCCTCCCGCCTGGTCATACGGCCTGTTTCCCAACTGGCGAAATGTCCTGTGGAGCTGCAACTGGTCACCGATCGGCAACTTCCACTACACGCGATTCGGTGTGCAGACGTTCGGCGTTCCAGTGGCAATCAGCAACGGCTGGGGCGACGATTGTGGAGTTTCCGAATGGAGTCCCAGTCAACGTGACCGCATTCTGGGGCTGTTTGAAGAACGCTGTGCGCAAGGCGGCCGCTTGCGCTATCTGACAACCGATCCGGCGAAGCTGATGGCGGAAGGCCCGCACGTATCGGCGCCGGGCGACCCGTTGCCGGCCTCTGATCCGAGCCCGTCTGATCTGGGCCTGGTCAACTGGGCCCTTGCCGCCAGGGGCGGTATCGCCACGGCCTCCTCCGATTCACCTCCGCAATGGCCGGCAAGCGGTGCGATCGACGGCATTCGGGATGACACCGGCTGGGGCGGAGGCCACGGCTGGGCCAGCGGCGCGGGATCCGAATTGCCGCAATGGCTGCAGGTCGAATTCCCGCAGCCAACGACGATCGACCGGCTCGTGGTAATTACGTACCAGAAGGAAGGCACTTCCGAAACCGCCGGCAAGTGGGGCGTTCAGGACTACGACATCCAAGTGTGGGATGCTTCGCAGGATCAATGGAAAACAGTGGTGCAAGAGCATCGCGGCCGCGCCGTGAAATCGCGAGTGCATCATCTACCGGAATCGGCAAAGACCAAGAAGATTCGATTGATGGTCCATCGCGTGGCACCATTGGACGGCCAAGCGAGAGTGCTGCAATTGGAGGCATGGGGACCGGCCAATGGCGCCGCGAAATGAGACTACGACACCTGATCAACAAGCGGGGCGTGACTATGTGGTGCCGACGAGTGTTATTCTCAATAGTTGCTATCGCGTTCGCATGTCCGGCTGTTGTCGCCGCAGAGCCGTCCGCCTCTGCACCGAGTGTGCCGCGGATCGCGCGCAAGGACGGCTACTTCGGTATTCACTTCGACCTGCATCCGAACAAGTCCGATAAGGACCTTGGCCGAGATATCAGCGAAAACAATATTCGCGAATTCCTGCAGCGAGTCCGGCCGGACTTCGTTCAATACGACTGCGTCGGCGTTCCCGGATATTCCGGGTACCCCACCAAGATCGGCTGGCCCGCACCGGGCATCGTGCAGGATTCGCTTGCCGTCTGGCGCAGATTGACTCGTGAGCAGGGCGTGGCGCTGCTGATCCATTACTGCGTGCTCTGGAACCAGGCAGCTGTCGAGCATCATGCGGACTGGGCCGCCGTCAACGCACAAGGACAACCGGAAAAGGAAGTGCTCAGTATCTTCAGCCCGTTTGCCGAGCAGTTGCTCATTCCGCAACTGAAAGAGGCCGCGACGCTTTACGACCTCGATGGAGCCTGGATGGACGCAGACGCTTGGATAGCGCGACTCGACTACTCGCACGCGGCGTTGACGGAATGGAAACGACAGACCGGTCAGGATACGGCGCCTAAGTCGCGCGAAGAGCCTCGGTGGGCAGAATGGAAGATGTTCCAGCGGCGCGAATTTGAAAAGTACCTGTCCAGGTATGTCGAAGCGATTCACGCCCACAGCCCCAAGTTCCAGATTGGCTGCAACTGGATGTACTCGCTGTTGTCCGGTGTGTGGCCCGTGGGCAGCCCCGTGGATTATTTGTCCGGCGACTACCCTCAGCACAACTCCACCGATGAGGCGCGCGCGGAGGCTCGGTATCTCGCAAGCAATCGTAAACCGTGGGATCTGCTGGCATGGGGCTTCAACAAACATGGACTGAAGTGCGCCACGCAACTCAAGCAGGAAGCCGCCGCGACAATCATGCAGGGTGGTGCATGGGGAATCTATTACACGCCCACGCGTGCGGGACGCATTTCCGCACAGATCACCGCCACAGCCGGCGAGGTGGCTGACTTCTGCCGCGCCCGGCAGTCGGTCAGCTTCCGCAGCACGACCGTGCCGCAGGTGGCGCTGCTGCAATCGGCCGAAACCTACTGGGACGAAGCCGACAATACGGCGTTTGGACGCGCCGCTTGCCGGGAAGTCACCAAAGGCGCGCTATACGCACTGCTCGAATCGCACTACTCGGTGGATATCCTGTCCGAACATCAGATCCTGCCGC
This sequence comes from uncultured Planctomycetaceae bacterium, assembly GCA_903863885.1. Lineage (GTDB taxonomy): Bacteria > Planctomycetota > Planctomycetia > Pirellulales > Pirellulaceae > CAIPEB01. Next base: position 26,920 of record CAIPEB010000147.1, read on the forward strand.
GGGTCCAGGAATTTCCGGTAATTGTGATACCTGACGCGTACAAATTGACCGACGATTTTCGCCAATCGCTGCTGCGGTATGTGGACAACGGCGGAAGCCTGGTGCTCCTCGGCGCGAAATGTGCGCGGCTGTTCGAGCCGGCGCTCGGTGTGCAGTTTGTCGGCGCGCCCAATCAAGGCGGCAAGTTGACCGTCCGCGATGGTCAAAGCGTATCGTGGACGGACGGCTGGCAGAAGGTCGTTCTTTCCGGCGCAAAGGCCATCGGCCAGCGTTCCGTCACCGCAGAAGATCAGTCCGCAGGGGAAGCGGCCGCCACGGTGGTTGCACATGGCCAAGGCCGTATCGCGGCCGTCTATGGACCGGTCGCTTTGAAATACGTGCAGGAACGTCCAGCCGCCATCCGCGAACTGGTGGGCGCAGTAATGCGGGAGGCGTTCCCGCAACCGGTGATCACGGTGGACGCTGCTGCTCACGTGGATCTCGCCGTGCGCCGGACTTGCGATGGACGGCTGAGCGTCCACTTCCTGAATCTGGGAATCGTGCAGCGCGGCGAGACCGAATTCCCGACCATGGATCCCTATCCTGTTGAACCACCGTTTTCGGTGCGTCTCCGCACTCCCCAAAAGCCAACGTCTGTGCGCTGGGAGCCTCAGTCGCAACCGATCGAATGGTCGTGGAGCGACGGCATCCTCACCGCGACGGTTCCCAATCTGCAAATCCATGGCGTGTTGCTGGTGGAGTGAATTGTCAGGCTGTTGTGGAACGCTCCTGGATGCCGGAGGGGAAGAGGCCACGGATCGGCGCGGACGCTCGGAGAACAAGCTCGTCGCGCCAACCGATTTCGCATCCAAACTGAAGCAACCGCGTGCTAGGGTTTGATCCGGATCTCCGCAGGCACCGGCAGTTCTTCTTTCAGTAGCCGGCCCCCTTCGCCGACCAGTCGCAAGTACCAATCGCTCGGCAGCCCTTCATAGCCGACGAAATGCCCCTGGACCGGCATCTCACTGGTGACTTTGAAGATTGCAGTGCCCTCATCGACTTCGTCGAACATAGCGACATAAACAGAGTCGGCGCCGAGTTTTGACAACTCGTGAAATTGCTCCCAGAGAAACCGCCCGCCGCGGCGCTCGATGTTGCTGGCGCCCGGTGAAAGTCGCTGGAGATTGTCCCAACTGAATCCGGGGTAGACGACGGGCAGCCAGAGCATATTGTGCCGTTCGCACTCACGGCGATCGTCGGCCCAATAGTGAGTGGCAGCGTGCTTATTGCCCGCCGCGTCCTTGGTGTAGTTGCCGACGTTCCAGGGCGCATACGCATCGAAACGACGCAGAAGCGACCGCCACGCTGCATCCGGATTGCGCCGCCAGTCCCAATCGCCGCCACCCACCAGAAACGCTGAATAGCGGCCGGGCGTGTGGAAGAAATCCACAAGCTTGTTGCCGAGTTCCGCCGTCATGCGGTTGTGTGCATTTCCGAAATAGAAGCCCCAGATCTGCACCACCGGCCGACCGTTTTCGTGCAAGTATTGCGGGTCCTCGGTGATTTGCTGATCCACCAGCATTTTCCAATCGCTGGTCAGCTTGTCGAAGATCTGTTCGGTGGGCATCGCCGCGATGTCGTAAGAGATTGCCCAGACGCGTCCCGTCTGTTTTGACGCGGTGCGCACATGCTGAAGCACTCGCGAGCTCGAGGGAAACATCACCGACACGGGCGCGCCGGGCAGGCCGACGACAAAGCGTTGCAGCCACGCGCCATCAATGCCGTAATCGCGCATCCACTCAAAGTGCCGGTGCACAGTTGCCGCGTTGTCGGAACTGTACAATTCTGCCTGCGAACCATCGGAATGCGTGAAGCCCGGCGCGGCGAAACGTTCAGCCGGCGAATATTCGCGCACATCGGGCCACATCTCGAATGTCAAAGTCTCGGGAGCAATACGTCTTGAGTCACGGCTCCAGTGAACCCAGCCCAGGTCCGCCGCATCGCCGGGACAGCGGAACCAACCTTGATAGCCGCACATTATTTTCCCGCGAAGTGATGCGGCGTTTACAGCTGTTGCCGCGCTGTCGGCGTGCGGTGGCGATGGCGGATCAGACGCTGCGACGGAGTGCGACACAAGAATCGTCAGCACGGACATCGCCCCGGCGAGGGCAATAGATGGAATGGTCGCTCCACAGACACGCGTCATTTCGCAGTCCCTGCCACGGAGAGAGTTCGGAGTCTGGAGGGGAAGAGGCCACGGATGGGCACGGATGAAAGGCGGGTCTATTCACAATTCAAAAGTCATGATGGAACTGAACGCACGAAGCGTCACGCTTCGACGGTCACCTGTATTCGCTGGATCTCGTTGCGGCCGGATTTCGGCAATGGACGCGGCAAGGGCTGTGCGATGCCATTCGCGTCGACTGTGCGGCAACACAACTCGTACTGCCCGGCAGTCGGCGCCGTAATCAGCGCTGCCCAATGGGCGATCGCATAGCGCATCGGCCACGTGGCTGGCCGTCCCTGAGCGTCAAATCGCTGCGGGGTCGCCGGCAACCGACCGTCGGGCAGGCCTCCGCCCCAATGTTCAGGCGGCGGCAAGACGCGGGCATTCTGCCAATCCAACTTCGTTAGATACGGATCGTCCGGCGATGCGGACTGTGAAACAGGATTAAGACAATACTGCACGTCCTTCAGTCCCGACATGCCGACTTGGGCCACGCCGGTGAGCGCCGCCGGTTGGCCTGCTTTGAGTTTCTTCGGCGCACTGATGAAGCGGGCGAAGGTCTTCATCGCGGTATCCACGTCGTTGTTCTGCCCGGCGTAGGTGTCGTTGGGATTCGGATCGTTCGTGAGCACCATGCGCTGGAGCCACTTGATCGACTTGAACCCGTACCCGTCGGGAACAACCAGCCGCACCGGCCCGCCACGTTTGGGAGTGAGCCAGTCGCCATTCATTTTGTAGGCCAGGATGACCGGCGTCTCGTCGGGCGGATCTTCCAAAATTCGGTTGATCGAAAGCGAACTGCGGAACCCCGGTCCCGGCTTGGCGGGATCGTTGTGATAGCCGTGGTACCAGACGCGGCGGAGATTCGCCACGGGACGAGTCTTCCAAATCACTTCACGGACGGGGACGCCTTCCCACAGAGCCATGCCGAACACTTCGCCAACGTTCAGGCAGGTCATCGCCTTCATGTAACGCACGGCGTGTTTCTCAGCCAAGGCCATTAAATCGGCCCAAGTGAGTGCAGTACCGAGTTCCTTGGAAAGCGGATTCTGAATCTGCACGTCGCTCCCCGGGTCGGCAACGACTTCGAGTCGCCAGGTTTCCCGGTCGAGGCCGATCTCTCGACGCTGCTCCGGCGTCAGCTCGTTGGGCGGAGGATTGCCGCGACCGCCGCCGCCGAACTTGGCTTCGGGAGTGAGGTACTCAAGCTGAGCAGTTGCCTCGGCCAGTAAACGCTCACCTTCCGCTCCTTCAGTCCGGAGCGGGAAGGCAGCGAGACTTGCCACACCGGCCGCGCCGAGCTGGAGGAAATAGCGTCGCGTCAAGTCGCGGTGTTCTTCGAGAATCTTAGAAGTCGAGCGGTCCATGTCTGCTCTCCCGGAGCAATCGCGTGACCTTTGCATATTCTGGCGAGAACCAGAACCCGGCAAACGTGGATTGCTGCATGACATCAGTTATCGTTTGTCGAACGCCTTTCCGGCAAGCGGTCGGTAAAGCCGCTCGCGGAATTGAGGCTCGCGCAACAGGACAGCCTGAAGGAACGACCAACTGTACGTCAGGTGCCCCTCGTAGCCGCAGGGCTTGCCCTCCCATGTCAGGAATTCGCCGCCGTTGCCGTATCCGTTCTGAAAACCGCCCTGCTCCTGGCGCTTGAGCATGGCTCGCAGAATCAGGTCAGCCTTTTCACGCTCGCCGACTATGTAATTGGCCAGGATGAATTCCATCGTGTCCGATACCAAACAGCCGCCGTTGAGATACTTGCCGAACTGGCCCTTGCCGTCTTCGCCCATCGCGTCGAATACGGCCTTGCCGATGTAGTCGCCTCTATGGACAGGCACCAATGTACAGGGCAATCCCAGGTCGAAGCTCTTGAAGCCGACTTCCTCGACCTTCTTCCAGAGACGTCCGAGCATCTCGCGGCCCTCGGCCGGTTCGACTAATCCGTACACGATGGCAGTGCCCGTGATGCTGGGCCAAGCGTAATCGTGCAACTGGCCATCGGCACTTTTCCAGTAGGCGAGCCAACCCGTGGCAGGGTTGTGGAGTGTCTTGGCAAAGACCGCCTTCAGACGATCGCCCAGCTGTTGGTAGCGATGCTGCTGCGCGGTGCGGCCGAGTTTCGCTTCCAGGTCGGCCAGACATCGCCACGCCCGATAGGCCAGCATGTTGATGTAGCCATCCTTGTGGCCCTCGTTGTAGCAGTCCCATGCCGAGTTGTAGCCGGTCTTCTCGCCGTAGTTGCCGCTGTTCTTCAGTTCGATCAGGCCGTCGCCGTCCACGTCGCGTTTGGCCATGAAGTCCGCCATGAGTTCAAGTTTCTCGATTTGAAACGCGAGCCACGTTTTATCGCCGGTGGCCTCGACATAATCCCAGGCGGCAATCAACGACGCGGCGTTGGCATCCAGCATCGGACGGCCCTCGTAGCCGATCGTTTCCCCGTCGGGACGCACTCGTTCCTCGAGGAGCCAATCCAGAGTGCGCCGAACCTGATACGAAAAAGAAACGCCGGGCGCAGCATCCGGCACCAACAGCGCGGCATCCGACCAGCGGAACATGGCGCTGATCACCCGATCGCTGATGACGTTGTTGGCCAGAATGCCGGGCGTCGTGTCTCCGTCGTGTTCCGTCGAACACTGGGTGGCGCTTGGTTGGAACGTGTTGAACCAACCTCGCCGCGCGGAGGTCCAGAGGCTCGTATCCACAAGCCCCTTCGGTGCCGGCAGACGCACCGGGCGGAAGTCGAGCGTATATCTGGCGCCGCCCAGGAACCTCGGCCACGACAAAATCAGGTCCATCGTCACTCGGCCGCGGTTCCCCTCCAATCGGCCCTTCACCTGCGTGTCGCGATCATCGTAGCCCACCGACCATGGATCCTTCGGTTCTTCCGACTGGCACGACAGAAGCATCTGCCCGAAATCCGGAGCGCTGACAACGGCCGGCAACCGAAACGTGCCATCCAGCGCCCAGCGCGATGCCAAGGCCGTGGTCAGCGCAGCCCGCATCTCGAAAGGAAAAACCATTTCGACTTCGGGCATTCGCTGCTTGCTCGACAACGTCATGACCAGGCAATCCGGTCCGGGGATGATGTCCCAAACAAGGCCGTCGGTGTAACTGCTGTGCACCTGACTCAGGTCGAGATGAAAACGCGTACCGCCATTGGCCAGCGATTCGCGCCGGACCGGCAGCTCCTCGGAACCGATCCAACGTTCCGCGCCCCGCAGTCGAATCTTGACCGGTGTCCGCAGCAGATTGGTTTGGGTGCGGTTGCCCCCCTCCGTATCCCAACTCAGAAAGGGAAGCTGCGCGAGTTCTGCATCGGTCTCCACGCGCCAGACAACCTTGGGGAGTTCGTCGCCACGCAGCGGAGTTGTTGCGAGATAAACAGCCCATGTGCCGGCGCCGATCACCAGGAGCGTTCTCATCACGGCAAGTCTGCGACTGAGCCTGTTCATGGCATCCGCCCTTTGCAGTTCTGTGCTTGGACTGTGTGGCGCTCGTGCGTTGCAGAATCAGAATACTACCGCTTGGCGCAACGCATGGCCAATCATCCTGCGGACAATGCATCCGTAAGAATCTTTGCAGATCCGTGGCCTCTTCGATCCGGGCACAATCACCCGAGCTTCGGGACCTCGCCGAACGAGTGCGCGAGTGGGTGCCTGCCACCTAATCGTTTCAGCAGACTACAGCTGCCGCCGGATCAGACGCGCAACGCCGCGCAGAAATCGCGACGTCCCTGTGAATACCTGCCGGGTGCCGGGCACCACGGTCAGCGTCGAGAGTCCGCGGGCGATTTGGAACTCGCGGATGCGGGCCGGGTCGACGCCGGCGAACGCCTCGGAATTCATCAATCTGACGCCGTCGCTCCCCTGGGGATCGGCGTTGGCAAAATTGCGTGCCATCGCTTCCAGAACTTCTCCCGCGAACTGCTCGTCATCCACGATGGTCGCCAACTCCGTATTGAGACGGGCTGAACGCGAGTCGAAGTTGAAACTCGTAATGCACGTGATATGGCCATCGACGACGAACGACTTGGCGTGCAGGCACTGCGGTCCGGCGAACTCCCAGAAGTGAATCCCCATATTCGCGTATTTGCCGGAAACCCGGGAAAACTCGGCGTAGGCGAGCACTTGGTCGGTCGTGTTCAGCGAGTTTGTCAGGATGTGAACCGATACGCCCCGGCAAGCGGCGCGACGGAGAATTTCGCCCAATTCACCCTGCGGAATGAAATAGGGGGACTGCAGCACAATCGACTCTTGTGCATTGTCGAGGATGCCGTACAAGACAGGAGTGGTTCCGGCGCGGGGTGATTTCTTTCCATTGAAATCGTGCACGAAAGACACGGCGGGCGCCGAGAGCATCTCGTGTTCAGGACGCAGGTCGCCGGATCCATCGAACAGTCGCAGGCGGCGCGTCGAGCACGGTTCGGGATTCATCACTTCGTACAAGGAGCTTCGGTGCGGGCTGCTGAGGTGCCGGGCAACAACGGCGGAGTCTTTTCCCGTCTCGGCGGTCACCGACCGATGCAACAACAGACCGCCGGACGACGGTTGAGCATCGGCGACTTCGCAGGAATCCCACAAGCACTCGTAATAGACGCACGCGTGCTGCACCGCCGGTCCAGAGACGTATAGATCCAAGTCGACGTAGTTTCTCTTGACCACACTAATGCCGAAGTGCGCGTCCTCGATGTTCCGACTGCCGACCACCATCTCAATGCCATCGCGGATCAGCACCTTGTCGTGCATCCGCCGACTCCACGTCTGCGGTTTCGCAACGCACACGGGGTGGTATTCCCGGACGTGAACGCCGTGCGCGAGCAATCGACTCAGCGAACCGGGCTCAATGTCCTGGGCCATGGCATCGACGATCAAACGGACGCACACGCCGCTCTGCGCGGCCGATATCAATGAGTCGACAAACAACTCGGACAGACAATCGTTGGCGACAATATAGTACGTAACGTCCAGGCTCTTTTCCGCCTGCTCGATCAACTGCACCCTGGCTTCGATCGCCGATCGATCGTTCTCCAGCAATCGAATGTCGTCGGCGATCAGACGGTCGCAAGTAAGCAGGAGAGCCGCGACGCACGCTGCAAAGACCAGGTGCAACGCGACGCGACAAGCTCGCTGGAGACGCAGATATCGATGTTCTGGCCCGAAGTACGGGCAGCCAGATATGCACCTTTCCATACCGGAATTCATCGGTAACGGTTCTTCGTCCCACAATGAATCTCCGGCACGTCGGGGATACGCAGTCGCCCGATCGCTCCGGTAGTTCCGGTGGCGTAAGCTGTAGGGGTCCGGTGTTTGTCGGCGGCGGGTGGAAGGCCGTATGCGCGGCGGTTCTCGTTTGTTCACCGTTTGCCGAACGAACCCGAAAGACAATGGCTTGCGGGGGATCTGGTGTTTCGCGCCGTCTGCCATCCTCTGACGCTCGTGCTGGCCGTATGGTGCGTTGTCGTGCCTGGGAGTGCGGCCGAAGTCGGCACGCAGGGGCAGAGCTTTGACCTGGGAATCGACGAGGTACCCGACCTGCCTGAAATGCTCCGGCCCCTGGATTCGGTGTGTCGTCGCGTATTGAACGACAACGGCCGGAAGAGTGAACTGAATGAATAACACAACGGTACACTTGTCACGGTCTTTGAAACGTGCCCGGCATCGCCGCCTATGTCTGAATCGGGAGACAAAACAGTGTCTGACAACCTCTCGCGTCATCCTCGACGCGACTTCTTGTCGCAGTGTGCGGCCATCCCACTCGTCGCGCATCTCGCCACAGCGGCCGAACCGACAGCGCGGGTCGAAGGTGCCCGAACCGCCAATCCGACGGTCACGGTCGCGCCGGCCGGCGCGGATGCAGCCGAAAGACTCGAGTCACTGCTGCAACTCCTCGATCCCCAGTTGCGATACCGCCATACCCCGATTGCCAACGCAGAGAACGCGTGGCCGATGCTGAAGCGGGCGCGAGAACTGTACGTTGAACAACCAGACGATTTGGAATTTGAGGAGGGAATACACAAACCGTTCGATGGTCCGAACGCGATGGATGCGGGAATTCGCCAGCGCATTGTTGACTGGGTGAAGCAGAACGAAGAATGCCTTCGCCAGGTCGATGCCGGCCTTGAGCGTCCATCGCTCGAGTTGCCGCGGGCAACCGCCGCGCCCCGGCTCTCGTTGGTTTTGGACGAAATCCACATTTATCGGAACATCGCGAGACTCAAGACGGCCGCCAGTCGAATCCACCAATCCGACCACAAAACCGGAGCAGCGATCCGGGATGCAGAATCCATTCTCACCCTGGGATCGATGCTTCTTCGCGCGGAGTGCCTGATCGTCGACTACCTGGTTGCGATCGCAATCCTGGGAATGGGCGTGGAGGCCATGGCTCAGACTGCGACCGCTGCCGGTGTCACGGATGACCAGGCCAAGGCTGCCATCGCTCGACTGTCGAGTGCCAAGGCGAGTTACGACCAATTCAAGCAGTCGCTTCGCGTGGAACTGTGCCGTTGGTTTCTTCCCTATCTGGCGGAATTCCCCGATAAGCCCGATCCTCGCCCACTGGCAGCGAAGTTCTTCGCACCCGATTCATTCGACTCGAAGCCAACTGCCGCGCAGGTGCAAGCCTCGCAGGAAGCGACGGAACGGCTTGCGACGGTACTGGAAGGACATCCGAACCCGCTGGACAAGAAAGCCACAACTCTGCTTTGCAGCCAGATTCACCTTCGCTGCTTCGCCAGTCTCGGCAATCCGTGGCCGAAACGCGATCGATCGATGTGTGCCGAACTTGAAAAGGAACTTGCAGATTGGCCGGAGGGCCTCGAACAGGACATTTGGCTGCTCGCTGGCTTTGGCCCCGACTTCGATCGTCGCACGCCAACTCGAGAGGAACTGAAGAAGTCCGCCGAGGCCCTTCGGGGAATCGACAATGTGCTTGGGAAATACATGGTCTGGACGTCGTACTCGTCCACGATGAACTCTCCAGTGACCGAATTCTCCCAAGCGCCGCTCGAGGCCGCGCGGCTGAGGATCGCACTGACGCATTGCGAACGAAGTGCCGGTCGCCTGCCCTCGACGCTCGATGCACTGGTCGAGCGCGGCTACCTGCCTCAAGTGCCATGCGACCCGTTTGACGGCGACCGCTTCAAGTACTCGCCCGAACGCCGCGTGATCTGGTCCGTTGGACAGAAGGGGAAGAATGACGGGGTTCTGCCCGAGAACAGCGAGAGCGATCCCAACGGAGCAAGCGCGCTGACCTGGCAGATCTTCAAGACGTAATACCGGATGTCGCGTGATCCCAAAACACGGTCAACGGGGAGTCTCTGCGAACCTCGACTCGCAACTCATTTCAATGACCGGAAGAAATCTCGAAAGAGGATTGTTTCGGAGAGGCAGTCGTTCTCGTTGCCGTGTTCCCAGTCGATCCAGATGTATTCGATGCCGATCCAGCCGGCATAACCAACTTCCCGCATGACGCTTGCAATGCGGCGATAATCGATCGTGTTCTTCGCGAACGAGGTTTGCAGTCGCCCGCGACATGCGCCTCGTACATGGAAATGGGTCGCGTATTTCAGCAACGGCTCTACGACGGAGTCGGCAACGCCGCGCCGGGCGTAATGCGTGTAGTCGAGCGTCAGCGTGAGACCCGGCACGCACTGAACGAGACGAGCAGCCGATCGCGGAGAAGGCGCGAGCGATCCAACGTGCGACTCGACGCCAAAGGTGATCTTCCGGGCGCGGCACTCGTCCACTCGCCAGGCCAGTTCGTCGCAGCAGCGCTGCCAGGACTCTGCGCGAGGCTCGTCGTCCAGAAAGTACACGCCCGGCAGCGTGGTTACGTGCCCGGCACCGCACTCGCCCGCGTAATCGAGCGTCCGAATGAACCAGTCACGCGCCTTGCGGCGCCGTGCTGCATTCGGGTGATTGACCGCATAAGCGGCGAAGTCCGGCGCCATCTGCAGGAACACGTCAGCCGCCTTCAGCCCGCGGACGTCCAGTTTTCGTTTCAGTTGCTTTGCCGATTTGGCGCCTTGTGCAAACTCGCGCGACGGCCACAGGTGCGACCGCCCCTCGAACAATCCGATATCGACTCCTTCGAACTTCAGTGCGGAGACAAGATCCAGCACCTGGTCGTGCGACAGCAACGGAAAAGCAAAGTCGGCGCAGGCGAGTCGGTGGGACATGGTTACTCCATAAAAGCGGTCTTGCCCTGCGTTTCCCATTCGGCGGCCGTCAGGTACCCGCAGTCAACGGTGAGCGACGTGCCGGTCACTCCCGCCGAATCTTCGCAACTGAAGAACAGGATGGACCTCGCAACGTCGAGCGGCGTGAGTGCCACGCCCATGGCAACCCGACGCAGTCGGCCGGCCAGCGTCGCCTCGGGATCGGGCGTCGTGTCGAGATGTTCGCGCAACATGGGCGTGTCCGTAATGCCCGGGCAGACGCAATTGCAGCGAACGCCATCGGCCGCGTAGTCGAGCGCGATCGAACGCGTGAGTCCGAGTACTGCGTGCTTGGAAGTCGTGTAGATCGGCGTCTTTGCCTGGCCCACAAAACTGCTGATCGAGCCGACGTTGACGATGTAGCCGCGGTGACTCTGCCGAAGATAGGACATTGCGTACTTGGTCGCGAGGAACATGGATCGGACGTTGACGCCCATCACGAGATCCCAGTCTTCGCCGCTGCATTCGTGCAGCATCTTGACTTGGACCATGCCGGCGTTGTTCACAACGATCTGCAAGCCACCGAAGGCCTCGGCGGTCTTCTCGATGGAATCGCGGATATCGCTCTCGCGACTCACGTCGCACTCGAGCGCCAGCGCGCGGCCGCCCGAGGTGCGGATCTCTTCGGCAATCGCCTCACACAGTTTCTTGCGGCGACCGACCAGGGCCACGCATGCGCCTTCCTGGGCGAAGAGTCGGGCGGTGGCTTCGCCGATACCCGACGAAGCGCCGCTGATCCAGGCGACTTGTCCGGCCAACCGCTGCATGTTTCCTGCTCCCTTCAGCGCGACTTCCAGGGATTTCCCTCAGCCGTGCAGTTGTGTTCGGCGACAACCATGCGTTCGGGGACGGGCCCTCCGTACACCCAGATCATGGCCATCGGTTCCTGCGACTCATTAATAAAGTAATGTACGCGGCCGCGTGGTTGCAGCGCGGTCGCACAATTCGACAGCGTGTACTTGCGCCCTTCGACGATGCAGGTCGCGCGTCCTTGAACAATGCAGATGGATTCGTCGAAGTCGTGGAAGTGGGCGAGAAGCCGGCCACCCGGTTGGAACAGGCCGAACCCGCCGCTCATCTCGATTCCCGGCACGAGATCGCGATTGAAGTAGTCGATAAAGCTGGCTCCCTGGCCTGCTGTGAAACGATCGGCCGTGCGCAGACGCGTGACACGTTCAGCTCCTTCTTTGCCCGGCGAGTCCTCGGACATGCCGCGTCGCGAGAAGAACCTGTCGACCAGCGTTCGGCTGGGTGACTCCGTCGGCATGGCCACATGCGCGACCGCTGGCTGCGATGACGACGCATTCATGGCGGAATGTGCCAGATTGCGCGGTATCGTGATGTTGTCCAGCGCGGTCAGCGTATAACGCCGTCCTTCTACCTCCACGAGCAGCGACCCGGAGAGCAGCGTGACCGACTCGGTATACGGATGCAGATGGCATTCCAACTGCGAACCCGGCGCGAAGGTGACAAGTCCTGTGGTGAGGTTGCGTGCTCCCTGCGACTTGCCGACGAGGCACTCGAAGTTTACGCCGCGTCGAAGTTCGGTTGTCATTCCGGTGCCGACCGGCGTGATGACCTCCGAGCGATCAGGGCGATAGGCTTCGGGAGGCCGGTCGACCACCGCGCTGAGGGTATCGCCTTCGGGAGCAAACGACGCAACGATGCGGCGATCTTGCCCCACCGTGGCCAGTGCGCCGTGCAGACTGCGGAGCAACAGACCGGAATCGATTCCCAGGCACACCATGCGGAACCCCTGCCGAAGGCGATCCTGCAGGTTCTCGTTGCTGGTGGCAATGACGCCCACGTTCTTGCCGGCGGCGAGGATCTTGTCCTTCATCGTCAGCAATTGATCGGCGACCCCCGGCCCTTCCCATTGGCCACGATAGCCGGCCGAGGATGAATAGTCGGAGGGGCCGAAGAAGAAGAGCTCAACGCCGTCCACCTGCAGCATCGAGTCGATGGCCCGGCCACCGGCAACCGACTCGACGACGGGCACTACGAGCACGTGCTCGTTGGCTTCTTGCGTGTGCTGGGTGAGACATTGCCCCCAGCAGGTTGCTCGCTCTGCGCCGATGCCGCGCACGCCCTCGAGCGGATACCGCGCATAGGACACGATCTCGCGCAGCTGATCGGCCGATTCGATCCACGGGACGACAATCCCGTCGGCGCCGATGTCCAGCGCTCGTTTGATCAGCCCGATGCTGCGTTCGGCAACCCGCACCAGGACCACGGTCTGACTGCGGACTGCGGCGCGGATGTGCTCGACGATTTCTTTCCAGTCGAGGTGCCCGTGCTCAGCGTCCACGACGATCCAGTCGATGCCGAGCGATACGGCCATCTCGGTGATGCTCGGCGACTCCAGCGTTACCCAGAGTCCGAACACGGGCGAGTTGTCGGCGAGTTTACGACGCAGACTGCGGACAGCATCAGTCTTCATGCAGTTGCCTTGATCACTGGATGAACAGTGATTATCATTCTGATCATCAGAGTCTAGTTAGGGGCTGAGGAGGCGTCAAGTGTCTGGAGTGACTCACGCGGTTCCCGTCGACGGCATGGGAGCTGACAGCGTGTCGGATGCGATTTGGGAATTGGTCCGCACCCGCGGGCTGAGTTCGGGCGATCGGTTGCCGAGTATACGGGAAATGGCCGAACAGTTCTCCGTCAAACCGTCGCTGGTACGGGACGCGGTGTTGAGGGCGGAATCCCTTGGGCTGGTGCGGGTCTTGCCGCGGGCCGGTATTTTCCTGCGGGCCACGGGGCCCTCGCCTCGTGCCGGAGCGACAGCCGAGGGCGCTTTTGCCGCGGCTCTGCGGCCGGCCCTATTGTCGGACGACCACAACGTGCTGCATCTGCTGGACGCCAGGCGGCTGGTGGAAATTGAACTGGTGGGACGAGCGGCGACCAACCGTCGCCTCGAGGATTTGTTGCCGGTGCGTCAGGCGCTGGACGCGATGCTGCAGTGTCCGCAGGATGAATCGCGGGCGGAATATGTGGGGCTCGATGTGCGTTTTCATGTCGAGATTGCGCGGCTGGGCGGCAATCAGGTATTGCTCGCGATGCAGCGATCGCTGCTGGAATTGCTGGTGCCGTACCTCAAGGAACTTCCCGAGTCGAAGCAGCGCCGGGGCCCGACGGATAGTTCGCACATTGCGATTTACGAAGCTCTCGTCGCGGGCGATGCGGATCGGGCGCGGCGCGAGATGCATGCTCATCTGAGCTTGGCTTACGACAGTTTGTTGCGCGACATTCAGCAGCCGCCGACGGCGGGAAACGCGTGACACGCTCGAACACAAACCAACACCGGAGAACGAATCGATGACAACGATTGCGATCATTGGCGCCGGCGGCAAGATGGGTTGCCGAGTGGTCGATAACCTCAGCAAATTCGACCATCGGTTGTTTCTGGTCGAGGTCAGCGAAGCGGGGCGGGCCAATCTTGCACAGCGCGGGCTGACGACTACTCCGCAGGCAGAGGCCATCGCGAATGCGGAGGTCGTCATCTTGGCGCTGCCGGATCGCATTATGAGTCGAATTGCCCACGAACTGGTGCCGCAACTCCGCGCGGGTACGCTCGTCATAACACTCGATCCGGCGGTGCCGCATGCCGGCGGGTTGCCCGCGCGTCAGGATATCTCTTATTTCGTCACGCATCCGTGCCATCCGAGCGTGTTTGAACATCTCGAGACCGAGGCGGAGCGTGCGGATTTCTTCGGCGGTGTGCACGCAAAGCAGGTTATTGTGTGTGCGCTGATGCAGGGGCCGGAATCGCATTACGCGCTGGGCGAGCAGCTAGCCACGCAGTTTCTCGGCCCGGTCATCCGCAGCCATCGCATCACGGTCGAGCAGATGGCGATCCTCGAACCTGCGCTCACAGAAACCTGCGGCTTGGCTCTGGTGCTCGCACTGCGAGAGGCACTGGAGGAGGCGGTGCGGCGAGGTGTGCCGCGTGCGGCCGCGGAGGATTTCATGTATGGCCACCTCAAGGTCGAGCTCGGGGTCGCTTTCGGACGCGTCGGCTTTCCGGTCTCTGATGGTGCAAAGCTGATCGCCGAATACGGACGCCGTCGCATACTGCGCGACGACTGGCTCAAACTGTTCGAACCGGAAAGCGTGAAAGACCAGGTGCAGACTATTCTGCGGCACGAGTTGAGTCCGCCACCGGAAGGCCATCGCTGACCAGCGATTGGACAACAGCTTTCCGAGCTGACAAACTCCTTTGATAACAGACACCCACACAACGATTTGATAACAGACACCCACACAACGATTTGATAACAGACACCCACACGGCGCCGGCGTGAGGAATGTGGGTGTCTGTGTCCGGAAGGGGCCGGAGGAGGATGGGTGTCTGTGTGCTGAGGGAAAATCGCGCGGAGCAGGCGCGGGGCAGCGATCAGAGCGTGACCGGAAGGCCATCAGGGAGG
>CAIPEB010000148.1 GCA_903863885.1 uncultured Planctomycetaceae bacterium
AGCGAGTGACGTACACGTACTATGGCGGTGGTTCGTACGGCTCGCAGGGCGACCTGCAGACGGCCACGCTGGCAGTCTACGAGAACGACCAGTGGGTGGACGTCGGCGTGCATTATTACCGCTATTTCACGGACACCGACCGCAAGCATCTGATCCAGTACGCCTTGGATCCGGAAGCCTATGCCCGCTTGCAGGACGATCCGGAAGTATCCGATCCCTTGACGGCCACCAACGAGCAGGTAGCGCAATATGCCACGCAGGCGCTGGACCACAGCGCCAGCGGTTTCGTCACGTGGCGCAAGCCCCTGGGCGGAGCCGAGGTGGGTTATGCCTACCAGGTCGGGGACGAGACGTCCGACGATTTCAACCGGTTCACGCTCAAGACGGTGGCCACCCACGCCGACGGCAGTGTGCGGACCACGTACACGAACTTTCACAACCAGCCGCTGCTGGAAGAATTCCGGGAGTCGGCGTCGGCGTCGACCAGCACGCTGACGTATCGCCAGTACAACGAAGACGGCAATCTGACGCTGGAGGCCACGCCGTCGGCGCTGGCCGGCTACTCGCTGGATGGATATGAGATCGTTCCCCAGTACCAGTCGGAGGGCGGCCTGTACAACGTGGGCCTGGTGCACTTGCATGAATACTATGACGAGACGACGACCAGCACGGGCGGCGGAGCGGTCACGGGGTTCCGGCAGCGCGACCTGATCCGCCAGGGGCGGGACGGCACGCCGCTATTGCAGCGAAGCTACGAGTATGCGGAGCGATCGATCGACGTGCCGCTGGGTGAACAGACCTCGTCGTCCAGCAGCAGTTCGTCGTCCAGTTCGGGGGGCGTGGCGCCAACCTACTCGCTACCGGTCACCATCTATCCGCTGGCCAAGGAGACGCGTTACCGCAACGACGACGGCACCGGAGCCATCGAGACCGAATTCTCGTACGGCTGGCACTCGAACAGTCTGCAGATGCAGGAGCGGGTGACCACACTGCCGGCGATTCCCGAGTCGCAGAACGGCTCGGGCGTGTCGGCCACGCGGACCGAAAGGTTTGACGAGGCGGGGAATCTCGTGTGGTTGAAGGACGAGCGCGGCTACCTGACGTACCACGAATATGATGCGCACGGAAATATGACGCGTTCGATCCAGGACGTAGACGACAGTTTGATCACGGTGCCCACGGGCTGGAGTACGCCGGCCGATGGCGGTCGTCATCTGATCACCGACTTCGAGCACGATGTGCAAGGTCGCCAGGTGCAGGTCTTGGGCCCGGAGCACGAGGTGGATGGCCAAACCGTGAGAACGGCCGCATGGACCGTCTATCTGGACGGCGACCGGGAAACGCGGTCGGCCCAGGGGTTTGCCGTGGAATCGTCGAGCAGTTCGTCGTCGAGTTCCGGCGGCGGCTTGCCGAGTTACGACTACACGCTGGTCAATCCGGTCTCGATCCAGAAACGCAATGCGTCGGGGACGCGGGCCGAATCGATCCAGGCCACGCGGGCGTCGACCTCCGGAAAACTGTCGGCGTCCGATACGTTTGAGCAGTCGTCGTATGTGCGATGGTCCGTCAGTCTGGCGGACAATGCCGGCCAGCAGATCGCCACGCGGGTTTATCACACGATCCCCGCCTCGGGCGACGGCGCGGCGGGCACGAATTACGACGAAACCATGTTCGGCTACGATTTCATGGGCCGGCAGAATATAGTCAAGTCGCCGGGCGGCACGATCAGCCGCACCGTGTTTGATGCGCGGGGCCGCGTTGTCTGCTCGTACGTAGGCACCGACGACTCCGGCGCCACGGACACCGATCCCACCTCGGGCCGGGAACCGTGCAGTCAGGCCCCCAGCGGAAGCTCGAGCAGTTCCAGCAGCTCCAGCACCAATCCCAACAACAACATGGTGCTGGTCAGCGAGCAGACGTACCACGACACGGACTGTGCCGGGTGCAGCGGAGGCGGCGGGCAGTTGGCCAGTTCCACGCAATACGTGGACGCCGACACAACGCGGACAACTGAATTTCTTTACGATTGGCGCAACCGCCAGGAATACGTGATCGCGCCGCCTGACGATCAGGATCGCACGGTCTACACGCGGTACCAGTTCAACAACTTGGACCAGGTCGTGCGCGTGGAACGTTACCAGGAGCAGTATCCCAACGCCGACGTCTTGATATCGCGGCAGGAATCGTACTTTGACGATCTGGGACGGACGTACGAGACGCGTCGTTACGCGGTGGATCCGGACACGGGAACCGTCGGCAACTATCTGGCAGGTTACTCGTGGTTCGACGCGGCGGGCAACCGGATCAAGCAGCAGGGCGAAGGGCAGCGCTCGTTCACCAAAACGCAGTTCGACAGTCTGGGGCGGGCGGTCAGGCAGTTCGTGGGTTATGACCTGAGCGAGACGCCCGGTTGTATCATCAACAATTCGTCGTCCAGCAGTTCCTCAAGTGGCGAGGCGGAAGGCTATACCGTGGCCACGAACGTCGCGGGCGACACAATCCTCGAGCAGACGGAAACGGAATTCGATGCGGCAGGCAATGTGTTGGTTGTTACTTCGCGGCAACGTCGTCACGATGCCACCGGGACCGGGGAACTTTACACGATGTCGGGTTCGCAGCCGCAAGCTCGCGTGAGCTACGTCGCCTACTGGTTCGATGAAGTCGGGCGGCAGAAAGCCGTGGCCAATTATGGAACTAATGGCGACAGTGCGTTGACACGGCCGAATTCGGTGCCGTCTCGCGGCGATACCGTTCTCGTGACCACCACGGACTTCAACTCCGCAGGCCAGGCCTACAAAACCATCGATCCGGCGGGTCGGGAAGATCGGCAGGAATTTGATGACGCGGGGCGCGTGGTCAAGAGTATTCAGAATTATCAGGATGGTTCCGTCAATGCGTCGTATCCCGACGAAGACGTCACCGTGGAAACGGCCTACACGGCCGATGGCCAGATGGCCACGCTCACAGCCAAAAATCCGGCCACGGGCGATCAAGTCACGACTTATGTTTATGGCACGACGCTCGATGACTCGGAGATTGCGAGGTCTGATCTCCTGCGTGCCGAGATCTATCCGGACTCGGATGATGTGGCGGATCCGCTGGGAAATGGTGTCGATGGCATCTACGATCGGGTAGAATTCAAGTTCAACCGGCAAGGCGAACGCGTCGAGAAGAAAGATCAGAACGGCACCGTGCACGTCTTTGAGTTTGATCCGCTCGGCCGCGTGATCCACGATCGTGTGACCACGCTGGGCACGGGCATCGACGG
>CAIPEB010000149.1 GCA_903863885.1 uncultured Planctomycetaceae bacterium
CCTCAAGACGTCGCGCTCATGCGTGCAATGCCAGGTCCGGCCGCGTCGTGCGGTTCACGCTCTTGCTCGTCCAGATTCGAGCCGATTCACGGAGCGCGAAATTACTTCAGGGGAACTTCAGCCATGGTGCCTGGACGAATACGTACGTTCCAGGTTCTGTCGCTGGCGACCATCGCGTTGTTTTTTTCAGGTTGCCGAAGCCCCGAGCCTTCGCAGATTGACTGCTTTTACAACCAAGCCAATTCGCCATTCGACGGTTCGAGTGAGCAGAGTGCGGAAGTCCAGCAGGCATCCCATGAATCAGCCATTGCGCCGACTCCCCATTTAGCTGAATCACCTTCTGAGGGAGCAGCTGCCGCACCGAGTGCCGGAAATGCGACTTCGGAACCGCTGAGACTACCGCCGGACATTCCCGGCGCAGACGCTCCGCCGCTACGGGTGCCTCCGAGGAAGCCCGGTGAGACCGAGGAGGAGCGGCACGCTCAATTGCAGGGGCTCTATCCACCATTGCCGGCTGTACCGGTCGAGCAGGCTTTGCAGCCGCGCGCGGAAGACACGGGACTGACTTTGAGTTCGCTTCAGCAGATGGCCATGGACCAGAACCCGGAGATTCGCGTCGCGGCGGCGAGTGTCGAAGCCGCACGTGGCGTAATGATCCAAGCGGGACTCTATCCGAATCCGAGCCTCGGTTTCGAGGCCGACAACGTGAACACCCTCGACACGCAGGGTTACAAGGGCGGGTATCTGAGTCAGACGTTTGTGACCGCGGGCAAGCGGCGTCTGGCATCGCGTGCGGAGGGCATGAACTTTCAGCGAGCACAATGGGAGTTGCGGCGAACTCGGGTCGGAGTCGCCACCGCCGTGCGTTCGGCGTACTTTGCGGCTCTGGTTGCTCGGGAGCGGCTCCGCCTGGCGCAGAGTCTCGAAACGTTCACCGACCAGATCTACCAGGCTCAGATCGGGCTGACCGAAGCGGGTGAAGCCGCCCCATACGAACCGCTTCAGCTTCGCGTGTTTGCCTTGCAGGCCCGGGCAGCGAAGTATCAGGCGGAACAGGACTACCTGCAGTCGCTGCGGCAGCTGGCCGCAGCAATCGGCATCCCCGAACTGCCGTCAAACACACTGGCAGGAAGTGCCGACATGGCGGTTCCTCAGCTGCAGTATGACCGGGTGCTCGAGTGGGTGCTGAACAATCACACCGACCTCGCCATGGCCGAATGCGACGTGCAGCGGGCCGATTACCTGCTGCAACTGGCGCGAGTCACCCCCATTCCCGATGTGGATGTGAACCTCGTGCTGCAGCACGATTACACGTTTCCGGAAGGAGCGACCACCTACAACCTGCAACTGGGGGGCGCTGTTCCGGTTTTCGATCGAAATCGCGGCAATATCATCGCTGCCCAGGCAGAAGTCTATCGCTCGCGACAGGCTGTGCTGCAGACCCGCAACCGATTGACGGCCGAACTGGCCGCGGCCTTTGCGCGTTATCAGAGCAGCCGGACGCTCGCAGAGACTTTCCGCGCCGAAGCGCTGAAGAACCAGGTGCAGGCCTACCGCGGAGTCTACGATCGTTACCGGCATGCGAACGGCGACGTGAGTTTCAATGACGTCATCACGGCGCAGCAGATGATGGCTACGACACTCACGCAGTACTTCACGGTCTTGAACGACCAGTGGCAGTCGGTTGTCACTCTGGCGGAACTGCTGCAAACCGACGATCTGTTGGCAATGGGCGAGTTACTCGCCATACCGGCGTTGCCCCTTCGCGATGAGGCGCCGGCGGAAGAAGTGCCGCCTCCGGCAAGTCCGTGATCTGAAGGCTTGTCCTCAGCAAGTCCGCGAAGTCTCGCTTGTACGCTGGTCGCGGGCGTATACTGTCCGCTTGGCTTGCTGGCGGTGTGTCTCAAGAGCGGGAGTTAACGGCCGTGAAGAACATCAGCATGGCGCTGCTTGCGGTACTCTGGATTGGTCTTGTGTACGCGGCGGCCGGAGAAGACTCGTCGGCAGTTCGGAAGATCTTTGCCGATCCGCCTCGCGAGTTCAGCACGGGTCCGCTCTGGACGTGGAATGATCTGCTGACCGAAGAACAGGTCGTCTCGACGCTTCGCGACCTGGCGTCTCAGCAGGTCCGGCAGGTGTGGGTGCATCCGCAACCCGGACTGATGACGCCGTATTTGTCCGACGACTGGTTCCGTCTCTGGAAGGCTGCGCTGGAAGAGGCCAAGCGGCTGGATGTGAATATCTGGATGTACGACGAGAATTCGTACCCTTCAGGGTTTGCGGGAGGCTATGTTCCTGAGGCGATGCCGGAGTCGCGCGGACGCGGTCTGCAATTCCGCGAGGAATCGGCACCGGTGAAAGTTGGACCGGATGTTCTTGGAGTATTCCGCGTCCAGGGCGACACGTTCGCCGACATCACAGCGGAGGCACGCTCCGGACAGCTTGATCGCGAGCAGAAAGACGGCCCGGCAAAATATCTTGTCGCTGCGGTCGTCCGGTCCGAGAACTCTCCGTGGTACGCCGGGCACTGTTACGTCGATTTGCTGTATCCGGGCGTGACGGAGAAGTTTCTGGACATCACGCTGGAACCGTATCGGCGGCGGTTTGGCGATGAATTCGGCAGGCATATTCCCGGCGTTTTCATGGACGAGCCATCGATCCTGCCGGCAGGCGGACTGCCCTGGACCGACGATCTGGCCGACGCGTTCCGGAAGCGATGGGGCTATTCGCTGATCGAGCACCTGCCCTCACTAGCCCGTGAAGCGGGCGATTGGCGGCGCGTGCGGCACAATTATTTCCAGGTGCTGCTGGATCTGTACATCGAGCGGTGGGCGAAACCCTATTTCGAGTACTGCCAGAGAAACGGACTGGAACTGACGGGACACTACCTCGAGCACGAATGGCCGCACCTGCTGGTGACCCCGGACTTCATGGCCTTGGAGGCGTGGGAACATCGCCCGGGCATCGATCTGCTGATGAACCAGTACCAGGAGCAGACGCGGGCCCAATTCGGCAATACGCGCATCGTCAAAGAGATCGGCAGCGTGGCGAACCAACTGGGACGCCGTCGCACGCTGAGCGAAACCTACGCGGGCAGCGGTCACGAAATCCGCTTCGAAGAAATGAAGCGCCAGGGCGACTGGCAGTATGCGCTGGGCCTGAACACGCTGAACGAATGTCTCTCGCACGTCACCATTCGCGGCGTGCGCAAAGGCAACTGGCCTCGAACGCTCTCCTACCACAATCCATGGTGGGAAGCGTATCACGTGCTGGAAGCGTACTTCACCAGGCTCTCGGCGGCGCTGTCGAGCGGCGAACAGATCAACCCGGTCCTGTTGCTCGAGCCGACGACGTCGGCCTGGATGTACCAGAACCACAATCATGTCGACCGGATCGGCGATCAGTTCCAGGCACTGCTTTCCGCATTGGAGCGTGAACAGGTGGAGTACGATCTGGGCTCCGAAGACATTATTGCGAGGCAAGGCTCAGCGGATGGATCGACGCTGGTTGTCGGACGACGGCGGTATCAAACCGTCGTGTTGCCTCCGCTGACTGAGAACTTGAATGCACGGACGGTTGAACTGCTCGAAGCGTGCCTGAAGGCCGGCGGCGCGGTGCTGTGCTGCGGTCCGTCGCCTCAGCGGGTCGACGGCCAGATCTCTTCCCGATGCCAGGATCTGGCGAAACTCGGAGGCTGGAAGACGCTGGAGGTCGCCGCGCTCGCCGGTGAATTGCGTTCGCGGCACGGCAGCGACTTCGCCGTCGAACGCGATGCGGATGACCGCGGACTTCTCTTCCACCATCGCCGGCGGCTGGAGGACGGTCACCTGGTCTTCCTGGTCAACACGAGCATGGACAACACCAGCCGCGGCACGATCCGGTCCACTGCGCGCGGCGTCGAGCGGTGGTGTGCGGCGAGCGGGAGAACGCTGCCCTACCGATTCACGGCGACGGATCGCGGCTTGGAAGCTCGTTTCGAACTGCCGCCTTGCGGCAGCCTGCTGTTGCTGTTGTCGAAGGACGCGACGCCGCCGGCGCCGGAGGAATCCGAGCGGACCGTCGTGCTCAAGCCCGTCGCTCCGTCGCAGGTGCGGCGATTGGACGACAACGTGCTCGTATTGAACTACCTGGATTGGACTGCGGGAGGCAAGACGACGAAATCCGCTCACTGCCGGCAGGCGACCCGCGATCTTTTCATCCGGAACGGCTTTCCGGGCGACCCGTGGTTCGAGTCCGTGCAGTTCGCCGACGAGCATATTCGCCGCACGTTTGCGCCGGACAGCGGTTGGGAAGCGACCTACCGTTTCGTCATCGCGGACCGCTTGCCGGAGAAGCTGCACTTCGTGCTCGAGCGAGCCGACCTCTATCACATCACGTGCAACGGCGTTGCGGTCAAGGCGATCCCGGACGCGTGGTGGCTCGATCGCTCGTTTGCCCGCATCGATATCGGCGCGTCGGCTCGCGTCGGCGAGAACGCGATCACGATTAAGGCCGATCGTTTCAGCGTATTTCACGAGCTCGAACCGGCTTATGTCCTGGGCAACTTCAGTCTCGAGCCGAGAGACAGCGGATTTGCGATCGCCGCCGAAAAGCCCCTGAAGATCGACGCTTCGACCAAGTCGCACTCCACGCAGGCCAATGGCAACATGTGGTTGAGCGGCGGGATCGGATTCCATCCGGAAATCAAGCCTGATCGTAACGATTCGGCACCGTTCCTGGTTTTTGATCTGGGGGAGTCCGTCGAACTGCATGGTCTGCGGATCTGGAACTACAACGAACCGACATGGTCCAAACTGGGCGTCAAGCGGCTCAAGGTGAGCGGATGCGACGATTCGACCGGAGAGCATTTCTCATCGGAGCTGGGCACGTTCGATTTGCAGCCCGCGCCGGAAGATGTGACTGCCGCGACCGACGGCAGCTTTCCGCAGACCCTGCGCCTCGAATCGCAGCGAGTTCGATTTGTCCGCTTTGATATTCTGTCCAACCACAACGGCGTCGAGTATCCGACTCGCGACAACAGCCGCTATTTCGCGCTGGTCGGTTTGAGCGAGGTGCAGTTTCTCGGTGCGGCCGGTCAGCCGTTGGACCACGTGACGATTTACGGCAAGTCGGGCGAACTGGACTTGCCGGGAATCTGCAGTCGCGCTGCCGCGAATCTGGTGAACGGGAGCGGTCTGATTTCGCAGGGTTGGAATGCCCAGGGCCATCCGTTCTATGCGGCCGGCGTCGAGTATGCCGAAGAGTTCGAAGTTTCTGAACCGGGCGGACGCTATCTTGTCGAGCTTCCCGATTGGTTCGGCAGCGTTGCCCGTGTGACGGTCAATGGGCAAGCTGCGGGGTACATTGCGTGGCGTCCCTGGCAGTGCGACGTCACAACGCTGATTCGGCCCGGCCGCAACCGGGTGGAGGTGGCTGTCATCGGCACGCTTCGCAACGTGCTCGGTCCGCACCATGCCGGGCCGCCGCAAGGCATCGTGACGCCGCAGTCGTTTGCGCAGGCTCCCGCATCAGGACCGCCGGCCGGCCGCGATTACAACACGGTCGGCTACGGCCTGTTTGCGCCGGCCGTGCTGAAGAATATCACGACAAAATGAGCGTGGCCTTCGCGCCGCCGTCACTTTGCGGTGCGGGGCGGCTCTATCATCATGTCCTCGATCACCTTGCCCAGTTCGGCGGTTGGCATCTTGGGAATCAGGAAGCGATGCTGTCTGCCGGCCGCGGGAATCCATTCGCTGTGGCCGTGAATCACGCGATGGTGCATCAGGCACAGCCCCGGTTCCGATAGCGTCCAGTAGTCCCGTTCGCCGCGCACCGCATAAAGCACGGCGGTCTGGTCCCAGCTCTCGCGGTTGGTGAGTCCGTTGTAGTGCTGGTAACAGAGCCGCACCGGGTTGTTCTCCGGCGTTTCGTGGAGTCGAGCTCCGACCTTGATCTTTTCGCCGATTTCGCCGCCGCTGAACACGATCGGCGTGGGCCAGTCGTTGACGGCCCGCACCGACGAAATCGTGTCCCACATCAAGTTGTATTCGTCGCCTCCCTGCGGAAATCTGCCTCCCATGCAGACCCATTGCTTCACCTTCTGCCTGACGAGCGCCTCGCCTTCGAGCGGGCTGTTGTTGTCCGGTCGCGAGTTCAGCAGGTTGCACAGGTTGGTGAGAAAACCGACGGTAACGATAGTGACACTGCGGTCGGGTTGACCTGCCAGGATCTTGCGGTACAGCGCTGCAGCTTCGATCGCCTCGCTGCTCTTCCGCAGATCGTGGGGACAGGCCTTGGACACGGCCTCCGCGTAGTTTGAAGGCGTGTCGCGCCCCGGGTCTTTCGTGTTCTGATAGCCGAACTGCAGGCCTCTCTGATAGCCGACCGGGATGTCGGGTCGGCCGTACCATGTATTGATCGCATCGACGCACGGCGCCGACCATTCGTTTCTCGACGATACCATGATGCCGAGAATTTCAGCTTCGCCGCGATTGGCCAGCGCGTGGAGCAGGGCCATCGCTCCCGCGTCGTCGACATCCTCGGCGATATCCGTATCCAGAATCACCTTGACCGGTTCGCCCGCCGCGGCGGATGCGGCCGCGATGCCGGCAAGTCCGGCTAGTCCGGCAAGAACGAGCACGCGGGATATCCGGTTGACGGGGGGAAGCAGTTTCACGGGAGCATACTCCGGGATGGATGGATCAGTCGGACGATGTTTCAACCAAAGGGAACGTCGGGATGATCACCGAGGGGATGAAACAGGCGGGCGTCGCGTTTCGGATTGCCCGCGCGACGCTTCGCCCCGGTTTCATCGGCTACGACGGAAGTAATCTGCGCCGGACGTGTGCTTCGCGGCGCGCGGGACCTCACACTTCCCAGCCCTTGCGGTATTCGCGGGTGACCAAGGCGTTGGCTTCCGCGATGTTGGTCACTCGCATGTTCGCGGCATCCCAATCGATCCGTGCGTCGACCCGCTTGGCGATGTTGCCCAGGCAGCAGATTTCGGCCAGCGGCCCGGCATACGCGAAGTCGGCGCCGGCGGGTTGGCCGTTCTTGCAGGCTCGAATCCAGTCCATTTCGTGGGAATCGGGAACGCGCGGCAGGGTCTTCTCCGGCAGCTTGGCTTCACGCATCCGTGTTTCGGGGACGATGCGCGGGCTGTCGCCGTAGACCCCGGCCATGATCGTGCCCTTGGTGCCCTTGTAGAGAACACCCCCTTCGGCGGGCATCTTCCTGCCGTCCTCCAGGTCGGCCGGACGGGGCGGTCGCGTGCCCTCGTACCAGGTGAGGGTCACGGGCGGCATGTCGCCGCGTGCCGGAAACTTGTAGGTTACGATCGCCGACAGCGGATGCACTTCGGGGGTGTTGCCGCACGAAGTCGCATCGACGCTCGTTGGCGGCCCGAGCTTCAAGGCCGTCACGACGGGATCCAGCGTATGTGCCCCGCGGTCCCCCATCATGCCGCTGCCGAAGTCCCACCAGCAGCGCCAGGTGAGCGGATGATAGGCGCGGTGATACGTGCGCATCGGCGCGGGGCCGATCCACAGGTCCCAGTTCATGCCGTCGGGCAGCGGCGGAGTGTCCGTGGGACGCGTGGACCACTGGCTGCTCCAGCTCGCATGGCCCCAGGGATAATAGGACAGATCGCACCACGCATCGACCTCGTGGACTTCGCCGATCAACCCGGCCCAGATCCACTCGCAGGCCAACCGAAGGCCCTCCATCGAATGACCCTGAATACCCATCTGCGTGGCAACTTTCGCTTCCTTTGCCGCCAGGGCAAGTCGACGCGCTTCGTGCACGTTGTGCGTCAACGGTTTCTGGCAGTAGACATGCTTGCCGGCGCCGATCGCGGCCAGCGAGATCAAAGCGTGAGTATGGTCGGGCGTTGCAATCAGCACGCCGTCGATGTCCTTCTGCTTGTCCAGCATTTCCCGGTAGTCAATGTAGAACTTGGCATTCGGATACCGCTTGATTGTGGGCGCGGCGTAGTTCGGATCCACGTCGCACAGCGCCACGATGTTCTCCGACTCCATGTTCTTCAGGTTCCCGGCGCCCATGCCGCCGATGCCGATCCCCGCGATGTTCATCTTGTCGCTTGGAGCAATCTGGCGCGGCCCGCCGAGCACGTGACGCGGCACGATCATTACCGTTGCTGCCG
The DNA here is from genome assembly GCA_903863885.1 of uncultured Planctomycetaceae bacterium. Classification (GTDB taxonomy): domain Bacteria; phylum Planctomycetota; class Planctomycetia; order Pirellulales; family Pirellulaceae; genus CAIPEB01. Next base: position 8,141 of record CAIPEB010000149.1, read on the forward strand.
CGGCGGCGAGCGCGGAATCCTGTACGAACTGGCGGCGGTTGATCCGTTGGGTCATCGCGTGTCCTCCGGTGTGCAGTGCAGTCAGCTTTCTTGCTGGGTTTGATTCTCTCGACGTTCCATTCATCGCTGCGCGCCGTCTGCGTGCGAGGTCCGGGGACGGTTCGAGCGACGCCAAGATTATCCGGCGCAGGCATGGGCCGAAGCAATCGGGCTGGACCGCCTCGCTGCACCGCTTCTCGTCCGCACGATACGCGTGCACGAGACGCGACGCCCGAGCCGAATTCGGCGACCGGAAGTCCCAACCAGGATTTTTTTTCAATGACCTGTTGCGCAGCGGAACAACCGCACTGCCGGCTGCGTCCAAGAATACAGTGACGGATGATTAGGACTCTGGTGGTCAACCCTGTATGGCCAAGTCCAGCCATGCTGAGCGAGAGAGCGTGCCCATGAACATCTGCGCCATCCCCATTCGGACGCTGTTCGATTTCAAGGACCACGAGAAAGCGGCCAGCGTACTTGCGTCCTTGTTGCTCGAACGCGGATTTGACCTCACCCGGCCCTATTCGATGGTCCGTGACACGGCCCTGGGAATCTATCTTTTCCGACAGCCCCAGGCAGAGGCGGGGCCCTCGTCCTGCTGAGGACGGTTCCTTCCACCCGCGAGACGGGACGGTTCCGGCAAACCCTACTGCGGCAGTGGGGCCCTGGAAAATTGAGGTGCGTGGCAACGTTGAGGCATGACTTGGCGAGTGGACTGCAGGCCGATATGCTGGCTGCACGCTACATTCGACCGCTCCTCTCGCCAGGGCTTGCCGCATGTCCGACATCAATCCCCTGCCGGCCGATCCGGCCGATGATATTGTCGTCAGCCAGTCTGTTTCCGCATTCAATTGCGAGGATGGCTGGGCCA
>CAIPEB010000150.1 GCA_903863885.1 uncultured Planctomycetaceae bacterium
CAGACCGTCGATCAGCTTGCCTGACCTTTCTTCGGGAGGCGTGCCCTCCTTGAACGCGATGAAACCGTAGTGATCGAAACCTCCGTGCAGTTCAGCAATTACTTCCACATCCGAAATGTACAGACTGGAAGGACCGAGATTGCGAATAATCTGAGGCACCCGGGGATCGTGAGCCGGGTCAGTAATGCTCTGCCCGGCGCAGTCCCGAATCAGTTTCCGCGACGCGGCCAGCAGCGCACGATGGTCCGTTGCGTGAAGGAGCCGTTCCCGCTCACGATTCGAGTTGTAGACATCCAGAGCAATTCCGGCAAATGGCATACAGGGCAGAACAACCAACACCGTTACGATAGCGAACAGCGCGCACCCGGCTGTTTTCAGCGACGTTCCCAACAAGTCGCGCGATGTGCTCTTCTCGCTCGCACTCGGTGGCTCTAACATGCTTTGCCTCGCCCGGAGCATCCGTAGCGGAACGGAAACCATGAATTTCGAGTCCATCCGGCCGCACAAGCATTGTACCGCTGGGCACGCCGGTTCAACCAATGGGAAGATAAACGAGATGAGCAGGACAACACAGATCGTTGCGTCACTGGTGCTGGCCGGCATGTGCGGCCTCGGATCGACAGCTCACGCTCAGGCCGTGCCCGCGGACGGCACAGGAATCGCCGGAGCCTATGCTCCCAGCAAGATCTGGCAGCCTCCCAAGGACCCGCAGGCTCTGGAAAAGCTTAAAAAGTTCCAGGATCTCAAATTCGGTTTCTTCCTTTGCTGGGGAACACAGACTCAATGGGAGACCATCGACCAGTCCTGGAGTCTCTGCCCCGAGCGATACGATTGGAACAAGCGCCCGGGCACGCACGCCAACGACGATACGCTCACGTACAAGAAGGCCTACGAAGAGCTGGTACGGACCTTCAATCCCGTGAAGTTCGATCCCGAGAAGATCGCCGAAATAGCCGAAGCGGCGGGAACGCGATATCTGGTGTTCTGCACGAAGCATCACGACGGTTTCTGCTTTTTTGACACAGCGACGACGGACTACAAGATCACGTCCAACGAGTGCCCTTACCACACCAACCCCAACGCCAACGTGACGCGGAAGCTGTTCGATGCGTTTCGCAGGAGAGGTTTCTGGATCGGCGCTTACTTTTCCAAACCCGACTGGAACGTGCCGTATTATTGGGCGCCGCAATTCGGGCCGCCCATCGACCGCAATCCGAATTACTCTCCGAAAGACCATCCTGAAGTGTGGACTAAATTCAAGGACTTCACATGGTCGCAGATCCGCGAACTGATGAGCCAGTACGGTCCGGTGGACATCCTCTGGCTCGATGGCGGGCAGGTGCAGCCCAACAACGGCCAGAATATCGACATGCCGGGAATGGCCCGCATGGCGCGTGAACTGCAACCGGGACTGCTTGTGGTGGACCGCACCGCAGGCGGCGGCTACGAGGATTTCCTGACCCCCGAAGGCACGCACGCCATGCCGGATCGCTTCATGCCCGAGGCCTGGGAAGCGTGCATGACACTGGGCGACTGGTGGGGATGGAGCAAGAACAGCTCTTATCACAGTTCCGGGAACATCGTCCGTTACCTGGTCAAAGCCGTCGCCCGCAACGGCAACCTGCTGCTCGACGTCGGCCCCGATGCCAATGGCGAACTTGATCCGCAGGCAGTCAAGGTACTCACGGAAGTCGGCCAGTGGCTGAAGGTCAACGGCGAAGCGATCTTCGAGACCCGTCCCATCAAACCGTATGAACTCGGCAATGTCTTCTTCACGGCCAAGAAAGATGGAACTGTGTATGCGATCGCGCTCAGTTCCAAAGACGGCGATCCAATGCCCGCAAGCGTTACGCTTCCCACCGCGTTGCTCGCCAGCGCCAAGAAGGTCTCACTCATCGGAAGCGACAACGCGGCAATCTCGTTCAGCCCCGACAAGAGCCGGGATATAACCGACGTACAACTTCCCCAGGCCGCCGCGCTCAAGACGCCCGTCACCCACGCATGGGCGCTGAAGATCGAAAAGTGAGCGGGAGAGGCCACCAGTAAGCCCGTAGGGTGTGACAAGCTCGCCGCGTCGGCGAGCGCGGGCACACCAGACTGCGGTTCGGCGATATCCTCTGACGTCAAACGCCTTCTGGTGTGCCAGCGCTCGCGGTCAAGCAGGTTCGCCATCGCCGAGAACTTCTGCGCGAGCTCGACACACCCTACGGTTATCGGATCACTTTTTCTTGTATCTCACGATCGCCGAGCCACGCTTGTCCTTAATGCTCAATGGCAGTCCCTGCTCGAGCAGCGTGCGGCCTGAGGTCTCGGTGGTGCTGGAAGTGTCGAGGTTCATTAATGCGTAAGTGGCGTCGGGTGTTAATCCGCGGAGCTTAAGGTTCATCGATTCGGTTTCGCTGCCGCCGCGGCGAAATGCCTGGATCACGCCCTCGCCCGACTCCGGTCGATCGAATTGCCAGGCGATCCAGACGTCTTCAGTCAGGCTGTAGGGAGTCAGCGGATAGAAGTCGGCGAGCAGGCAGTCCTTGACCTGCTGGAATTCCCGCACCGTGTCATGCAGCAGGGCAAGCTTGCTCTTGCCGGATCCGTTATCCGAACCGGCCCGTGCGTATTCATCGGTTTTCGTCGCATCCCATCCGATCCGGTAGGCGGGTGCAAAACCGCTGCGCAGCGTATAGGCATCGGTCAACGGCGCGCCGGTGCCGTAGAAGGGCAGCCACAGGGAAAGGCCGTGCGTCTGGCATTGCTGACCGGCAGCGCCCGTTGGCGAAAAATCAACTACTGCCCAGTCGCTGCGCAGCAGAGGCACCGCGCGCCTCATCGTTTCGAGATCATTGCGCCGTCCGCCGCTGGCGCAACTGTCGATCCACATCTTGGGATGCCGTCGAAGTAACTCGTCCCAGAATGCGAGATACCCGGTAACGTGCTTATTTTCCGTAATGCCCTGGCGGTCTTCTTCGTCATTTCCCCGCCAATACGCCAGCGGATCGATGTTGTGGTCCTGCCGGTAGATGTCGATGCCCTCCGACACCAGCAGGCCGTCGACACGATCGACAATCCACTTCCAGGCGTCCGGGTTGCCGAGATTCAACAGTCCGCCGTTCTTGCCGCCAAGCACCCATTCCGGACGATTGACCGCCAGCCAACTGCCGGCCACGACGCGCTCCGGTTCAAACCAGACGACGAACTCGATGCCCTTTCCGTGAAGATTATCGGCGACCTGCCGCAGGCCTTTTGGAAATCGCTTGCCATCGGGTTCCCAGGTACCGACGTTCACCCAGGAATCGCCACAGGGATACCAGCCGGCGTCAATGATCCAGTTGTCGAGCTTGATTCCCGCGGCCAGCGTGCCGTCGATCTGGGCGATCTCGCCGGCTGCGTCAGGCAAGTTGCTGCCTCCGCAGCCGCCGAACTGAGCGGGCACGAGCTTCCCTCCCGGCCGTGGCAGATTGTGCGCTACCATCCATCGGCGCCAGACGTTCTGCGCACCAATCCAGTCTCCGCCCTGCCAGAACTGAAGCACGGTCAGGGGCGAGCGGACTTCCTCGCCCGGATGCAGTTTGAATCGCGTGAATTCCTGGCCCGCGCACACGCGCAGGTCGCTCCCCCGCTGCCGCTGGAAGGTCGCTGCCCATTGCCCCGGCCAACCGACAGCGATGATCACTCCCTGGCCGCCTCGTTCGACGTTGAAGTACGACCAGTCCTCGCTTGTAGGCCGGCCTCCTGCGCCGCTGAGTTTCTTGAAAGCGTCCGGTCCGAGCGGTGTTTCGAGCGGCGCAAAGTCGCGCGGCGTGCAGGGACTTCCCACGCTGTGATGCAGCAGGAAGTCATTACTGCCGTCCCGCGCGAATTCCGTGTCGAGCGATTGTATCTGCTCGAGAATCGGCGTGTCCTCGCTGCCGGCGTTCCTGAAATAGAGAGTCCATTCAACGGTCGGAAAGTCCTTGTACTCCACCGCTACGCATCGCACCGTCAGCTTGGTTTCCGGATCGACGTATGTCTGCGTGCGCCGCGTCCTGTTCGCGTCGACGGTCTCGATGATCTCATGAAAGGCCCAGCCGCCGAGCAGTTGATCAGAACTCCGGCCGCCGTAGACAAACGAATACGGCGCGATCGCAGCGGTTCGTGCGACAGGCATCGGGGTGGCGGAGTAATTGACCGGCAAATCGGCCAGCCATACCTCGCGTCCGTCCTCGAGAATTGCCTTGGCGTCCGCCCAATCGGCATGGTCGCATTCGATGCCGTCCCCCGCATCGCCCGCTTCGATGGCGAACTCGGTCGCTCCGTCCAACTCGACGCTCACCGGCATCCCCGCCGCGCCGCCGCGCATGACGGGCGACCGAAACAGTTCTTTTCCGGCCAGTTTGACGGCGAAGACAATACTGCCGCCTCCCGCGTTGGCATCGACGCCGACCGTTGATGAGAACTTCTTGGCGGGCCCTGGCAGAGTCACGACGAGTTTGCTTGGCGCGTGGCACAGCAATCCCTTCCTGAATTCCGACTGTCCGATCTTCAGCGGCCTGCCGTCGGGCCGGCCGTTCAGCAGTACCGCGTCGTGGTTTGCCAGTACCAGCAAACCGGCCGCCGCCGGGCGCGCCGGCTTGTCCGAATCGCCGGACTGCGCCGACGCACTGTCCGCGGAGATCTTCTTCACCGGCTGGAAATGCGTTTGCACCCATTGTTGCAGCGTTGCGATTTCACGACTCAAGCCCGACGGAGCCGCCGCAGACACGACCGCCCCCGGCGCAGCGGAGATCAGGAACCACGCGGCGAGCAGAGTGACGGCGGACAACGGCGACATCTTTCGCATGACAAAGTCTCCTTTGCGCGGGGCACGCGGAAACGAATTGATCGGTGCGGTTCGCATGGTATCCTGAACGCCGAAGTCCATCCATCGTGGGAGCATTCCTGACGGCACCATGCGCGTCTCGGGACGCTGCATGCGCCGCGGCGGTTTTGATTCCTTCGCACGTGGAAGGGCGTGCGAAAGGCTGGTCGTCATGCCGGTTGTTCTATTCACCGGGTTTCCCGGTTTCCTCGGCTCCGAGCTCTTGCCCCGAGTGCTCGATCGGTCGCCCGAGTATCGCGCCGTGTGCCTGGTTCAGGCGAAGTTCATCGACCTATCCCGGTTGCGGGTCGAAGAGATCGAGCGATCGTTTCCGCACCTGCGCGGACGGATCGAATTGGCGGTCGGGGATATTACGGTCGCCGGCCTGGGGCAGGAGGACTTCTCCCGAATCAAGAACGACATTCGCGAGATCTTCCACCTCGCGGCCGTATACGACCTCGGCGTACACCGCGAGCTGGCAACCCGCGTCAATGTCGCGGGAACTCGAAATGTCCTGGATTTCGCCCAGGATTGTCCCGAATTGCACCGGCTGCAATACGTGAGCACATGTTATGTCAGCGGCCGATACAACGGCAGGTTCTCGGAAGATGACCTCGACAAGGGCCAGACATTCAACAACGCCTACGAGGAGACGAAGTACCTCGCCGAATTGGAACTCAGAACACGGATGCGAGGCGGCCTGCCCGCCACGATCTACAGGCCGGCCATCGTTGTTGGGGACAGTCGCACGGGCGCCACGCAAAAGTACGACGGGCCCTACTGTGTGATTCGGTGGCTGCTCCGCCAGCCGTTCGTGGCCGTGCTGCCGCTCGTCGGGAATCCCGCATCCACCCGGGTGAACATCGTGCCGCGGGATTACGTCGTCGATGCGATGTCCTACCTCAGCGCTCTTGATGCTTCGCGAGGCAAGGTCTATCAACTTTGCGACCCGGAGCCCTTGACGGTCGGCGAACTCATCCAGGTGATGGGCCGCGCCACACAACGCCGGGTGATTCGCCTTCCCGTTCCGCATACCGCGGCGAAGTTCTTCATCGATCGCGTGCCCGGCGTCTATCGGCTGATGCAGATTCCTTCGCCGGCCATCGACTACTTCGTGCATCCAACCCGATACACGTGCTGTTCCGCACTTGCCGATCTCGACGCAAGTCCCATACGCGTGCCGCCGTTGATAACCTACATTGACCGGCTCGTCGACTTTGTCCGGCGTCATCCCCGGATCGGGTCGGCGCCGATGACTTGAAACGCGATCCGCAAAGCAGAACAAGGCCCAGTCATGCCCTCCGAATCGAGCAGCGGGAAACCCACTTCAGCCGGGGACATCGGTCGCTTCCTGGCGGAACTGGACCGATCCAGACGACGGTTTGCGGAAACGTCGGTGCGCGAGCGAATCTCTCTCGCGCAGCGTTGCGCGGATGGAGTCGTGGCCGTTGCCGGGGAGTGGGTGGACCTCGCGTGTGAAGCCAAGGCAATTCCCCCAGGGAGCCCGACTCGCGCGGAAGAGGTTTTTGTCGGGCCCGTGGCGACGCTGCGCTACCTTCGTCTGCTCACGCACTCTCTGCGCGGCATCGAAACGAAGGGCATTCCGCAGCTTGCCGGCAAGGCATACACCGGACCGGACGGTCGGCTGCGAGTCCCTCTTCTCCCAACGGGAGTGCTGTACGACCGTATTGCCTTCCTGCCGTTCAGGGTAACGGCCTGGATGCGTGACGGCGTGCGGATCGAGAATCTCGACGAACACCTCGCAGTTCACTACCGCGGCGAGGCAAAGTCTCCGGCACGCAAACCGGCGAAGATCACGGTCGTGCTGGGAGCGGGCAATGTCTCGGCCATTCCCCTGACCGACACCTTCACGAAGATGTTTCACGAAGGCAGCGTGGTGCTGCTGAAGCTCAGCCCCGTCAACGACTACCTCGGCTCGGTCTTTGAACGCGCGATGCAGCCGCTGATTGAGGCGGGCTATCTGCGAATCGCCTACGGAGCTGCCGAGACCGGCGCGGAGGCCGTCAACCATCCGCTGGTCGATGAAGTCCACATCACCGGATCGATTCAGTCCCATGACGCCATCGTATGGGGACCTCCCGGCGTCGAACGAGATCAGCGAAAGCTCACGAACCGGCCACTCCTCGACAAGACCGTCACCAGCGAATTGGGCAACGTCAGTCCCTGGATTTTCATACCGGGCGGATACTCAAAGCGGCAACTCGCATTCCAGGCCGAAAACGTCGCGGCCTCGATCGTCAACAACGTCTCCTTCAACTGCGTGGCCACAAAAGTCATTATCACCTGGAAGCAATGGCCGCTTCGCGCCGAATTCCTGGATCGGGTCGACAGGTCGCTCGCCCGCACGCCGAAACGGTTCTCGTATTATCCCGGGGCCGTCGACCGATTCCGGCGGTACTCGGGAATCGAGCCGCCGGCGAATTCCGGCGGTTATCTGCCGTGGACCTTGTTGCGTGATGTGCCGCCGGACGACAATCCGCATCTGCTCGGCGAGGAGTCTTTTGTCTGCGTGGCGGCGGAGGTCGCGCTGGATGCGCCCACGCCGGAGGCATTCCTGGGCAAAGCAGTGGAGTTCGCCAACGAACGATTGGCCGGCACGCTCTGTGCCGCTGTGACGCATCCTGCGGGATACCGGTCGAGCAAGGCGAACGAAAGCCTCCTGCAATCCTGCCTGGGAAACCTCCGCTATAACGCAATCGCGATCAATCACTGGCCCGGTCTGATGTACGCCATGATGAGTCCTCCCTGGGGCGGATTTTCCGGCAGCACGCTCGCCGATGCCCAGAGCGGAATCGGAGCAGTCCACAATACGTTTCTGCTCGAAGGCATCGAGAAATCCGTGCTTGAAGGACCGGTGACCTTCTTCCCGAAACCGCCTTGGTTTCCCACGCACGCCGGCGCCGAACGAGTCGCATGGGCTTACTTCCACCTGTATCGCAGACCGGCCTGGGCAAACGTGGCGCGACTTCTGATTGCATCGCTTCGAGGTTAAGTGTCTGCTTGATCCGGTTCCTCCGGCGTGAAATTCAGGCAGATCGAGACGGTTTACATCCAGGAGGCGGGAAACATGAAACGACGCGAGTTTCTTCGAGCCACGCTCGCCGGCATCACAGCCGCTTCGTCCGCAGCCTCCGTGTTTGCGGATTCGCCCGGGCGTCGGCCTCGCATTCTGCTTCGGTCGAGCTGGCAGGTGGTCAACATCGGAGACATCGCACACACGCCGGGCGTGTTAGCGCTGATCGAGAAGCACATCCCCGATGCGGAGGTCATCCTGTGGGCCTCACGAGACCTGAGCGCGGAGGTGGCCGCGATGGAGCAGAAGCGATTCCCGAAGCTGAAGGTCGTCAAAGGGACCATCGGCCCGTCAGGCAGAGCGTCGAGTCCGGAACTTGCCGACGCGGTCGCCTGGGCGGACTTTCTGCTGCACGGATCGGGACCGTCATTCGTGGCAGCCAAAGATGTGGCAGCGTTTGTGAGACACACCGGCAAACCGTTTGGAGTTTATGGCATCACTCACGGATCGTTTCAGACCGGCGACGACAAGCCGCTGCTCGGCCAGGCGAGGTTCGCCTTCTTTCGCGACTCGGTATCGCTCGAACGAGCGAAGACAGAGGGAGTCGCCTGTCCGATTATGGAATTCGCGCCGGACGGAGCGTTCGCCTGCGATCTGCGGGACGATTCCAGGGCGATCGAGTTTCTCAAAGCTCACGGCCTCGAGGACGGCAAGTTTCTGTGTTGCCTGTCGCGTCTGAGGCACACGCCTTATTGGACGATTCCCGGAGACAAACGCGCGTTCAACGAGCGGAGCCAGGCTCGCAACAATGAGATGAAGGAGCACGACCACGTCCCGCTGCGCGAGGCGATCGTCCGAATCGTGCAGCACACGCCGCTCAAGGTGCTTCTGTGCCCAGAGGACATGACGCAAATGGCGGTCGGCAAGGAACTGATTTACGACAAGCTGCCCGAAGCCGTGAAAAGCCGCGTGGTGTGGCGCGAGAATTTCTGGCTGACCGATGAGGCCTTGAGCGTGTACGTGCGGAGCGCAGGCCTGTTCGGCAGTGAAATGCACTCGCCCATCATGGCGGTTGGCAATGGCATACCGGCCATCGTCTGCCGTTTTGAAGAACAGACCAGCAAGGGCTTCATGTGGCGCGACATCGGCCTGAATGACTGGCTGTTTGACTTCGACCGGGAGGAAGACTGCCGGCGTCTGCCCGACGCGGTGCTCGCGATGGCAAACGATCTCGACGCCGCGCGAGCCAAGGCCGCAAGGGCCCGGCAGTTTGTCGAACAGCGGCAGCAGGACACGATGCAGATCCTCAGGAACAACCTTGCGTTAAGAGATACCCCATGAATAGCAGACTTCTTTCAAACGCACTGTTGGTCCTTTTGTTTGTTACATCCGCGTTGAGTTCGCTGCGCGCAGGTGCTCAGCAGCAGAAGGTGCGCGTCAGCGACAAGACGCTGCTGGCCTGGGTGCAATTGGCTGACCTGGACCAGCGAGGCGGCAGCGTTCTGACGCTGCAGGACCTGCAGGAGTTCGACGGGATCGTATTCAGCGAAGTGCGACCGCGCACCTGGATGCCGGGGAGCCATTTGTTTCACAGGACGGAGACCCGCCAGGATTCCTGGCCGACGGAAACGGCCGCGAAGGACTCCGTTGTCCAGATCGCAGTCGTCTATCAGGGTCCGCAGATCTCGCTCTATCACAACGGGCAGTTGTCCGCGACTTATCATACGGACCGACCGCACGTGTTCGGCCCTCCGATGCGGGCGGTGATCGGCGTGCGGCACATCGCGCCGTTCGGAATTCCGCCGGAGCGTATCGCCGGTTCGATCGAAGAAGCACGCATCTACGACAGGGCGCTCAGCGGCGAGGAGATTGCGGCTATGAAGCCGGGGGTGCAGTCCGCCGTGCAACCGCTGGCACAATGGTCGTTCGAGGACGGAACCGCTCGTGATGAAATGGGTTTCTTTCCGCGGTGCACCCTGCACGGCGGTGCTCGCATTGCCGACGGCAGACTGCAACTGGACGGCAAGGACGACTATCTGGTCACCGGCGAGGACGATTTCACTTCGCTGGTCAAACGGCGCGAGTCCTATGCGGTCACGCTGCCGGAGCAACTCGAGCAACTCAAGACAGACCCGCAGGTGCTCCGATTCGCCGAGTCTCGTGCAAGGCTGGCAGCCGATCCGTATCGCCCACTTTATCACTTCGTCAATCCGGAAGGCACGCTGAACGATCCGAACGGCCTCTGCTTCTGGCAGGGCCGCTACCATCTCTTCTACCAGGCATATCCTCCGGAAGACCCGCGGCAGCATTGGGGGCATGCGGTCAGCGAGGATCTGGTTCATTGGACCGATCTGCCGCTGGCCATCTATCCCGGCCTTGAAATGCACTGCTTCAGCGGTTCGACGTTCGTCGAGAAAGACCGCGTCATTGCGATGTACCACGGCACGACCGTTGGCAATATGGTGGCCGTTTCCAGCGATCCGCTGCTCTTGAACTGGCGGAAGATCCCTGGAAATCCGGTGATTCCGATCATCCCTTTCGACGAAAAGTCCGGGCAGCCCTATCGCGTGTACGATCCCTGCATCTGGAGAGAGGCAGACGGCTACTATGCTCTGTCGGGCACTTACTGGAAGGGCTCGATATTCGCGGACTGCATGATGGTCCAGCAGCTGTTCTTCTCGGCGGATTTGCGGAGTTGGAAACACCTCGGCCCGCTTGTTGAAGGCACGGGTTACACGGAACCGGGCGAAGACGGAGCGGTTCCCTATTTCTGGCCCATCGGCGACAAGCACATCCTGTTGTTCGCAAGTCACAAACGGGGCTCGCAATATCTGTTGGGAGACTACGACCGCACAAATCACAAGTTCCATCCGTTCGCACACGGGCGGTTTAATTTCGGCTTGATCGGTCCCGGCGGCGTCCATGCACCGTCCGCAGCTCCGGACGGAAAGGGCGGCGTCTACGTCATTCACAACGTCAACGACGCAGCGCCGACGAATGGCTGGGATCACATGATGTCGCTGGTTCGCGTTTTGACGCTGCGCGGCGACCGCACGCTGGGCATCGCTCCCGTCGCGGCGATGGATTCGCTTCGCCGGGACAAACGCAGCATTGCCCCCCGGCCATTGCCGGCGGACCGCGAGTTCGTGTTGCCGGAAATCTCGGGCAACGCGATGGAGATCCTGGCCGAGATCGACCCGGGCAATGCGCGCGGCGTGTGCGTTGCCGTGCTGCGCTCGCCGGGCAAAGAGGAATACACTTCGGTGCGATTCCTGCGCAACGGATGCACGATGCCGGCGGCCACCGGCGGCACGGCAGCCAGAGATGCGCTCGTCATCGACACGTCGCACGCATCCTCGCGCTCGGATGCTCGCAGCAGGCCGCCTGAAGTCGCGCCGCTCGATTTGCCCCAAGACGAGAAGTTGAGTCTCCGGATATTTGTCGATCGCAGCATCGTCGAGGTCTTTGCAAACGGCCGGCAATGCGCGGCAGTTCGAGTCTATCCGCAGCGAGGCGACAGTCTCGGCATTTCGCTTTCCGCGGAGGGAGGCGACGCATCGCTGCAGCGGCTCGACGCCTGGCGGATGCACGACGCTCACTCTTCCGCCGACGGCACGACAAGTCCGTGAAGAAATCGGCTAGAATGGTTGCCTGGCGTAAACGCCTGAGAACGTCGTTCAAAAATTCCCTCTCACGTTGGGGAGAGTCGGCCCGGAAGGGCCGGAGGGGTGCACTGTCCTTCCCGGGACGCTGTCGCGTCCGATCTTCCCGCATTGCGGGCGGGTGAATTGGACTATGCAAACACGTTCTGAGGCGTGAACTTCAGTCCGCAACTTTCGAGACATTGCAGCAATGAGTAAGCCCACGGTTGCCGAATACACTCTCGCGAGACTTGCTCAGCTGGGCATCGACAAGATCTTCGGCGTACCGGGCGACTACGCGTTTTCGATTGACGACGCGGCCGAAAAGGTCGCCGGCCTTCAGTGGGTGGCCTGCGCCAACGAACTCAACGCGGCCTATGCCGCCGATGGCTACGCCCGCATCCGCGGGGCAGCGATTCTCTCCACCACGTACGGCGTGGGCGAACTCTCGGCCATCAACGGAGTGATGGGGAGCAAGGCCCATCGATTGCCGGTGTTCCATCTGGTGGGAATGCCGAGCGATCGCATTCAGCGCCAGGGGCTGGTGACGCACCACAATCTCGGCGATACGGTCTACGACCGCTTCCAGCCGCTATCCTCGGCGGCTTGCTGCGTGTCGGCCGTGCTCACGCCGGACAACTGCGTCGACGAACTCGAGCGGGTGATCCGCGAGGCGCTCCGGCAGAGCATGCCGGCCTACATCGTGATCTCGGAAGTGAACGGGAATTCGCCCGTGATCGGCGATCCGGTCCGCGGCGTTCCGCTTGCTCGGCTCAAGCGGCAGCGAAGCGTTGCGAAGGAACTCGACGCGGCCGTCGAAGCCCTGCTGCTTCGGCTCGAAGCTGCCAAAGCGCCGGTGGCCCTCGTAACGAGCCTGGTCTCGCGTTACGGCCTGCAGCGACAGACGGAAGAGTTCCTCGTGAGGGCCAATCTCCCGTTCGCCGTGGGGCCGCACGACAAGGGCACGCTGAGCGAAGGCATGCCGCTGTATCTCGGACTTTTCGGCGGCAACCTCTCGAAGCCCGCAGCGGTCCGTGATCTTGTCGAGAATGCCGACCTCGTGCTGGATATCGGCGGCAGAATCCGCTCGGAAATCAACACGGGCTTCTGGACCGACCAGCTGGATATCAGCCGCGTCGTGAGCATTCACGACAACTGGGTGCGGCTGGGCGAAAAGGTGTTCATCAACGCGGCAATCGACGACCTGATTGCGGCGTTGTCGGCCCGAGTCGTTCCGAGGAAGACGGCCGCCGCGACAACCAAGGAACAGCTGCCGCTCGCGGGCTCGGGCAGCGATCAGACAACGTCAGCCAGTTTCTATCCGCGTCTCCAGCGGCGTCTGAAGACGGGCGATACGCTCGTGATCGAAACCGGCACCTGCATGCTCCACCTCAACGGAATGCTGCTGCCCGAAGGCGTGAATGCCGAGGAGCAGGGACTTTGGGGATCGATTGGCTGGGCCACACCGGCTTGTCTGGGCGTCGCGATAGCAAAGACCGCAGGCCGCGTCTGGCTCGTCACGGGCGACGGCGCTCACCAGCTCACGCTCAACGAAATCGCCGTGATGGGCCGCTACCGGATCAAACCGGTGATTTTCGTGCTGAACAACGGCCTCTACGGCGTCGAGGACCTGATCAGCGAAAGAGGGCATGCCTACGACGATCTCGCTCCGGTAAACTACCACCTCCTTCCCGCCGCGCTTGGCTGCCGGGACTGGCTGACGGCTCGCGTGGGGACGGTCGCCGAACTGGACAGAATCCTCGAGGCCATCGACAACCACGACGGCGCCGCCTATATCGAAGTGATGATCCCGAACGAGGAGAGCCAACCGTGGCCCGAAGAACTGATCGACCGCGGCTACAAGCTCCGCACGCCCGATTCCGTCTGACCACGAGGCCCGCACAGGAAGTCTGCCGCCACGAACGAATATGGAGAACCTATGGCCGCCAACCGAATCCACGCCTTCAGCGACGACTTGCTTTCCGACCATGATGCGGTCGCGTTAGCAGAGCTGGTGCGTCGCCGCGAGGTCAGTCCCGTGGAGCTGACGAAGGCCGCGATCGCGCGAATAGAGAAAGTGGACGGCGAGCTCAATGCGATAACGGTGGCTGACTACGAGCGGGCTCTTGAGGAAGCGGCCAGAAACCGCGACGGGATTTTCAGGGGCGTTCCGACCGTCGTCAAGGACAACGCTCACGTAAAAGGCCTGCCCACGAGTTTTGGTGCGAGGGCGGTGCCCGGGATTCCCGCGAAATCCGACGACCGGTTCCTGAAGCAGTATCTGTCGCTCGGCGTGATCATGCTTGGCAAGACGAATCTGCCCGAATTCGGTTTCAACTGCACAGCTGAGAATCTGGACAGTCCTCCAACCCGCAACCCCTGGCACACCGACTACTCGACCGGAGGCAGTTCGGCCGGGGCGGCGGCACTGGTCGCCTCCGGGGCGGTCCCGATCGCCCACGCCAATGACGGAGGCGGTTCAATCCGCATCCCCGCGTCTATTTGCGGTCTGGTGGGACTGAAAGTCTCCCGCGGCCGACTCGTGCAGAGTGATATCGGACGCACGCTGCCGGTGAAGATCGTGGTCGAAGGCGTGCTGACCCGCAGCGTGCGCGACACGGCCTATTTCCTGGCCGGCGCGGAACGTTACTGGCGCAATCGCAAGCTGCCGTCCATGGATCTCGTCGAAGGACCATCCAAACGGCGATTGAAGATCGGGGTGGTCGTCGACTCGATCACCGGATTGCCAACCTGCCCGGAAACCCGCCGCGTCGTCGAGGAGACGGCCGCGCTGCTGTCCAATCTGGGGCATCATGTCGACGAAATGCATCCTCCTATATCGGCGTCCTTTGCGGATGATTTCGCGGACTACTGGAGCTTTCTCGGCTTCATGGTCATGAGCATGGGCCACCGCAATTTTGGAAAGGGATTCAATCCCGCGCTGGTCGACGGTCTGACTCGAGGGCTGGCCAGCCGTTTTCGCCGGCGCGCCTGGCGTCTGCCTCTGTTCCTGTACCGGTTGCAGCGCACTCACTCGCAGCACGCTCGGATCAGGACGGACTTCCACCTGGTCCTGTCCCCGGTGGTGTCCCACGTCACGCCGAAAATCGGGTATTTCAGCCCCAATGTGCCATACCCCGAGCTATTCCAGAGGATGACCAATTACGCATCCTTCACTCCTGTTGCCAACGCCAACGGGAATCCGGCGATTTCTCTGCCGGTAGGGCTATCCACGGGCGGTTTGCCGATCGGGGTGCAGTTCTCCGCCGCCTACGGTGACGAACGCACCCTGCTGGAAATCGCCTACGAACTGGAAGCGGCGAAACCGTGGCCGAAGATAACCGCGAACTAAGGTTTGCCGGGCGGCCACGGCCTGGGTAGTCTAGCCTAATTGTACGGACTTCACTTCCGGCCATCGCATCCATTGAACGCGATCCCATGAGAATCGCTTACACGTTTCGTCTCATCATCCCGATCGCGCTGGCGCTGCTGGCCATTGTGTTCACCGGCTTTGAAGCAGCCTATGAGGTGACGACGTCGTATCGGCACCTGGAAAATGACCTGCTGCATCAACAAACGTCCTTCAGCCACATTATCGTTCCGGGAGTGGAGAAGGCCGTCCAGCGAGGCGACATGGCGGACGTCGAGGATGAAGTCGATCGTCTCGCGCTGGTTCCGCGGATGTCCCTGGCCTTGATCTGCGACAACGCCAATCGCGTGGTGTTCGCAACGGAGCCGGACTTTCGCGGCCGGCAATTGAGTGAGACCCCGGCCGCAGCGATGCAGCGACTTGTCGAGAATGCACGAAACGCCGAAGCCGCGCAAAGTGCTGTGTCGCCGGACGGTGCGTTAGCCTGCGTGGCGTGCCCTTTCTACCTCGACGTGCTGGCCGGCGAACTGCGTCCCACGCGAATCGCAGTTCTCTACACTCAGACCGATCTCCTGGAGGAGAAGCAGCGGCTCTTTTCCGCCGTGGCCCAGCGATCGGCATTCACGGGCGCCGCCGCTCTGCTGGCCTGTTTCTCTCTCTGGGCTTACCTGCGAGTGACCTTCACGCGGCACCTGGACAAGCTGGTCAGCGGAGCGGTTGCGCACGCGGCGGGCCACAGCGAAAAGAAGGTCCCGACCGAAGGACCGCAGGAACTGGCGAGAATCGGCAACGCCCTGAACCGGATGTCCGACGAACTGGCCGCCGAACACGCCGCGCTGGTGTCCAGCGAGGAGAAGTACCGCGTGCTGTTCGAGAGTTCACGCGACGCGGTCATCATCGCTGACGAGACCGGCCGCTGCCTGGACTGCAATTCCGCCGCGGTCCAGATGTTCGCGTGCGAAAGCAGGCAGGCCCTGCTGGACCTGGGACTTATCGCCCTCGCGCCCCCCCGCCAACCCGACGGGCGGGACTCTCGCGAAGTATTCCAGGAGAACGCGGCGGCTGTCGTGAAAGGCGGCCGACTGTTCGAATTCACCCACCAGCGGACCGACGGCACGACATTTCCCGCCGAAGCGTCGGTCAACCTGGTTGAAATCCGGGGACAACGACTTCTGCACGGCGTGGTGCGCGACATGTCAGAACGCCGCCGGGCCGAGGAAACGCTGCGCAAGCTTTCGTCGGCCGTCGAGTTCAGCCCCTCGATGATCATGATCACCGACCGCGCCGGCCATGTGGAGTACGTCAACCCGGCGTGGGAACACGTAACGGGCTACCGACTGGACGAAGTCCGCGGCCGCAAACCGAGAGCGTTGAAATCGGGCGTCCATTCACCCGATTTCTACGCTCACCTGTGGAGCGAGATCACTGCGGGCAGAGTCTGGCGCGGCGAATTCTGCAACCGCCGCAAAAGCGGTGAACTGTACTGGGAAGCGGCCGCCATCGCACCCGTGCGAAATCACGCCGGCACCATCACTTTCTTCGTGTCGGTGAAAGAAGACGTTACCGAACGCCGCGCGATGGAGGAACAAATCCGGCAATGGAACGTGACGCTGGAGCAGACCGTCGCGACGCGCACAGCCCAACTGGCCGCCGCCAATGCCGCCAAGAGCGAGTTCCTGGCCAACATGAGCCACGAAATCCGCACGCCCATGAACGGCGTGATCGGCATGACCCGGCTCCTGCTGGATTCCGAACTCAATATGGAACAGCGTTATCTCGCGGATACCATTCACTCCAGCGGCGAGTCGCTGCTGCGACTGCTGAACGACATTCTGGATTTCTCCAAAATCGAGGCCGACAAGCTGGGGCTGGAGACGCTGGACTTCGACCTGCGTTCGCTGCTCGACGAATTTGCGATTCCGCTGGCCTGGAGCGCCCAGAGCAAGGGCCTGGAGTTCATCTGCGCCGCATCGCCCGACGTGCCGTGCTGCCTTCGCGGAGATCCCGGGCGCCTGCGGCAAGTCCTGACCAATCTGGCCGGCAATGCGGTGAAGTTCACCGAGCAGGGCGAAATCTCCGTGGAAGTCAGCCTCGTCGCCGAGACCGATACACACGCCGAGATTCGTTTCGCCGTCCGGGACACCGGCATCGGCATACCGCCCGAACATCAGGCAATGCTGTTTCAGAAATTCACTCAGGCCGATGCATCCACCACGCGCCGTTACGGCGGCACGGGCCTGGGACTGGCCATCTCGAAAAAACTCACCGAGTTGATGGGAGGCGAGATCGGCGTGATCAGCGAGGCCGGCGCGGGTGCCGAATTCTGGTTCACCGTGCAATTGGGCAAGCAGGCCCGCCGGCAAAGCGAGCCGGCACTGCCCGCCGACCTGCATGGCAAGAGAGTGCTGGTCGTGGACGGAAATGCCACGGTGCGCAGAACGCTGACGGCACAACTGAAGGCATGGGGACTGCGGCCCGAAACGTCTCAAGACGGCACCCACGCGCTCCAGACGCTGATTCGCGAAGAAAAGGCGGGCGATCCCTTCCAAATGGCCTTTGTGGACCTGCAACTGCCGGGACTCGACGGTGCGGCGCTCGCCCAGGTCATCCTGGCCGACGACTCGCTGCAGTCGCTCCGCCTCGCGCTGCTGACTTCCGTCGAACAACGGATCACGGCCATGGACAGATTGCCGCCTGGTTTCTGCGCCTGGCTGACCAAGCCGGTCCGGTACGCGGAACTCCTGAATTGCGTCGTCGCCGTGCTGACCAATTCGGTTGCCGAGTCGCCAGGCTCAGCCCGTTCGAGACCTGCGCAGCTCCACCTGTCGCGGCCAGGCAGGGCGCGAATCCTCGTGGCTGAAGACAACCGAGTCAACCGGGAGGTGGCGCTGCGGAACCTGATGAAACTCGGGCTGCAGGCCGACCCGGCGATAAACGGTGCGGATGCCGTCGAGGCGCTGTCTGCATCCTCATACGATCTGGTTCTGATGGATGTGCAGATGCCCGAAATGGACGGATTCGAGGCCACACGCATCATTCGCGACGCACACTCGAATGTCCGCCATCACGACATTCCGATCATCGCCATGACAGCCTCCGCCATGCCCGGCGATCGCGAACGCTGCCTGGATTCCGGCATGAACGGCTACCTCACCAAACCGGTTTCTATCGAAGCTCTGGTCGAAGTCCTGAACATCTGGCTGCCGCGAAGCAACCCGAGTTGAGAACTGCCATGCCCCTGACTCAAACGGCGCAGCGAACCGATTGGGTCACGATATCGGAACGACGCGACCAGCCGAAAACGGCCGCACGAACGGCTTCCTTCGAACGCTGACGCTTGCATCGCGCAACGACGATGGCAGAAAGCCCGAGCGTACAAAGCAGGAGCGTCGCAGGTTCAGGGACGCTTGAAGCGTTTGCGATCTTCCACAATCCGGTGTCGCCGGGATCGAAGATCGAATTGGCGCCGGAGTTGTTGTTAATCTGCATCGTGGCACTAGTTCCCTGATAGCCTGCGGCCGCAAGAAACCAGCCTGCTCCCGCATACCATTCCGGAACAACATAGGGATTTCCCGAGCCGTGGTCTTTGTTGAGATACGCGTCTCCGCCATTTGCTTTGCTCAGATAAATGCCGTCGTTCTGAATATAGAGGGTGCCACTGCGCACGAAATCGCTCATCTTGTACCCCGTATATGAACTGTCAGTAATCGTCACCGAGGTGCTGTCGCTGAGCTTAGTTTTCGTCATTCTCACCACAGCTTCCAGCGTGACGGTGGCAATCGTGGCATTCGTATAAGTCCCCGTTGGAGCCGTAATCGTGCCCGAAATCGTGTCCCAGTAGCCGGCACCGTCGATCTTGTCGTAATCGCTGAACGGCACCAGGTCGAACGAAACCCAGCCTGCCTGCACAGCCGGCGTGCCTGAGTGAAGAATCGCCGCGAAGATGAGAAGGTCAAAGACCAGAGCGGCACAACGTCGAACCAGCGACTTAGACATGATTTTGCCCTCCGCTGAAAGACGCTATCTGTCAATGAGTCTCTCGCTGACAGTTCGCGGTTTCAAGCAGACCGCCGCGGCTTGTCCACAAATCCCCATACTCCGCGGGAGAACTGGCTTTCGGCTGCTTCTTTGCGAATTCGCTCCGGACGCGAACGCACCCTTCGCTTTGGTCACAAGAAGAAACCCACCACTTCTTGCCGCGCTTTGTTGGCAAAGCCCTTGCCGAATGTGCACAATTCACGCATGCAAAACCGTTTTGCCTCCCGCGATTTGGAAGATTGAACAACGCGGCCCGATACATCCCGACGGTGATTCGCAACGAAGGAGATTCGCATGCATTCCGGGTTATCTTCCCGCACAGAGAACGTCGAACAGCAAGCGGCACATTCCGCGGCCGACCATCACTTCCGCCTTGCGATGCCCGGACGACTTCCGAGGCCCGAGGCCACATGGCCGGCGATTTGGAACTGGGCACTTTGCGGCTGGATTGCGCTGGGAGCCGCCTTCAGTCTCCGCGGAGCGGAGAATGAGTCCAAGCCATCACCCGCCGGCACCGCTGATATGCGGGTCTTCAACGTTCTCAATTTCGGAGCGGCGGGCGACGACAAGACCGACAATACCGCGGCGTTTTCCGCATGCTTGAAGGCAGTGATCGATGCCGGAGGCGGGCGAATGCACGTGCCGGCCGGAGTTTATAACGGCCGGATCGTCATCCCGCCCATCGAGACTCCCCGGTGGATTTCCCTGGAAATCGTGGGCGAAAGCCAGCCGGCATCCACGTTCGGCACGGTCGGCCGTTTCGAAATGCAGAACAACAATTCGATCGTCAAGTGCGTCGCCGAGGATGGCCCCGCCGTAATCTCCGCCGCTCCGGCCAGTCCCCAGGCGGGCAGTTTCTCGGGGGTCAATGTCGTCATCAAAGACCTGGAAGTGAGGACATGCA
Organism: uncultured Planctomycetaceae bacterium; assembly: GCA_903863885.1. Taxonomy (GTDB): domain Bacteria; phylum Planctomycetota; class Planctomycetia; order Pirellulales; family Pirellulaceae; genus CAIPEB01. Next base: position 19,819 of record CAIPEB010000150.1, read on the forward strand.
ACGATCCGCGCATCGGCGGCATCGACCTCGAGTGGGCACAGCAGTGCCGTCTCGAGAACGTGTTCGTCAACTCCGGCATCTACAACGTTCAGGCTGCGAAGCCGACGCACGGCACCAGAGGACTCGTCACTCCGGCCATCAACAACGGAGCCCTGACCGTGCTGCGGAACGTGATCGTCACGGGATACCATACCGGCATCGTGGTCAACGAACACACGGACGGCGAGAACGTCGTGGTCGCAAGCAACATCGACGGACTGAGTTTCGCGAAGGCCTATCATGCCTCGCGGTTCGGCCGAGTCGGCGCGTACCGCTGCACCAACATGATCACCGTCACGGGGCAGCACGGTTTTTCGATTTCGCAACTGAATATGGAACATGCCGGCCCCGGCCAGACCGACGACAACAACGCATGGCAGGCGACCGTCAACGACATCAACGACCCGGACAATCTCGGCATCGCCGACGTCAACTACTGGGTCGTGCTCGGAAACGTCGGTGTGAGCGAAGTCTTCACGCGCAACGGCGGCGCCTCGATCCTGACCAGACGCATCGGCTCGGTTCCGGCCCCCGCCGACAAGACGGGCAACGACAAGAATCAATAAGTCGCCACGACGAACTAAGGGACGGCGAAAGAAATACCTGAACAATTCGACGGCTGTTGGTGAGCAATCGATTCGTTGCGGCATGCGAACGAATCGGTCAAGTTGTTCTTTCGCACCGCCTGGATAACGCGAGACCACTCCCGCGAGACTATCGAACCGTCTCGCGAGGCGCAGAGTCCCGACACACGGACTCGAGTTGGTCGGCGATCTCGTCGCGAACTGCCGAAAGCGATTCCGGATCCCGATCGAAACTGGTCATGCTCTTGACGAGACGGTCCACGTACTTTCCGGCCGCCTGATGGCCCCGGGCGTCCGCGAGTGCGGCCAGGTAATCATAGTCTTCCAGCCCGTCGCGGACATTTTCCAGGCGGATCGAACTCACCGGTCCCGATGTCGTGGGATACGTCAGACACCCGTCGCCCGTCATGCCGGCAACCGTGAGCGGCTTCCAGTCGAGGTACAGTTCGCTGCCATCGATTACGCGATTGGGCTGCCAGAAATTCACGTGCCAGAACAACAGGCCGTCGGCCTGATAACCGAACGACATCCAGCTCAACAGCCTGCCTTCAATGGCCGGGTAATCCAGAGCGGCAAAATTCGCATACGGGTACTGCGGCCCGCAACACACGTACCACCAGATCTGTTTTCCCTGCTGACGCAACCGTGCCGACAGCTCCGCGTCGTAAACGGACGTGAGCGGGCAGTACCAGTCCATGTAGTCTTCGTACCCGTCCGGAGTCGTGCGACGTTTCTGGTACATGTAACCTGCGGTCGTAAACGTGCTGACTTCCGGGTAACGCTGCTTGAGATACTTGCAGATGCCCTTGATCAGTTCGTCGTACTCCGGCCCGCGCTCATCAAAACCATAGAAATAGGCCTTTCGGGAAATCCCCTGCTTTCGCAGTTCCGCAACGTAGCTGTCCACGCGCTGAGCCAGCTGGTCATTGAAATCCGACGGATAATCACCCAACTCGCTGTAGCAGTGCCAAAGCGGATTGTTCTTCGGCCGCGGCACCAGATTGATGATGTTGAAAGCCGTCAGGCCGCGGTCTTCGGCATACAGCAGGTCTGCGATGTCGGGCGGTTCCGTGCGGGAAATATCGTCCGGGTTGAGGCGGTGCGAAAGCATGAGATCGAGGCACTGCCTTCGCAATTCCGGCGTGATCCGGCCGTATGCTGCCCGCGTGAATCCGTCCATCATCGCAAACGCAGTCTTCAACCTCGGTTGCCGCGAAAGAGTGAACCCGCGCACTCGCACGCTGACGGGCAACTCGGTTGGCGGTGCGTTGTCGGCCGTTACCGCAATGCGGCCACGATAAATTCCCGGCGGAACGGACTCCGAGGCATGGAAGTTGATCCAGACGGTCTGCGTTCTTCCGCCGATAACTTCGAAGCTCCGCATCGGAAGCAGTACTTCCGGGCACCAGTTGCTCGTTGCCGGAGCGGCGGGATGCGACGACGGCGATTCGACGTACACATACGCCACCAGATGTCGAGTGACTCCGTCGGCCGGCAGGATTTCTCCCCGTTCGTTGGCCAGCGGACCGACGTTCACCTGCACGTTCCGCAGCGTCAAACGATCCGCCGCCGCAATGGCAACCTGCACTCCTTCGGATTCATTGCGGGCGAGCGACACGGCCAACCCGGAGGGCCGGATCGCAGGCGGCGCAGCGGTCGGATAGATCTTCCGCATGGATGTCTCGCCCCACACCGCGTACCCGTCGCGGATCGGGTTTTCCGGGCGCGGGGGACTCGCGACGGGAATCGTCAGGTCGAGCTTCTCATCACGAGCCGCCAGTCCGGTCAGGTGCACGGACGAGATCGGCGCAACGTTATCATCGGGCCAGTCGCACTCAACGGCCTGCCCACGCCCCTGACAGACCTTCAGCTCCTGGCCGCCGGAGTCCAGCATGGCGGCTCGCCACTCGGCGTCTTGCGTCAACAGGGCGCGAAAACGCTGGCCGAACCTGGTACGGGGAAAATCGAACAGGACGCGAATCTGGGTCGCGTGCAATCCGCCGCGGTGCACGAAGACGTTGTCGAACCACGCCCGCCCCTTCGTGTGTCGCAGAAACACGAACGCCTGAATGTCGCGAATCGGCTTCTCGGGCTGGTACACTTCGGCCGCATACTGCCAGCCATGCGAACCGCGCGTCCAGCCGGCCGTCTTTCCCCACCAGGGCGAGCCGTCTTCGTACCGGATATCGAGATATACGCAATAATCGCCGCCGTTCTCGATCCCCTCGGCTTTGCTCCATCCGCCGATGATGATCGGCCGCTTGTCCGGCTGGTCGTAATGAATCGTCTGGACGATACCCGTGCCGTCCTGCTCGCCGGTCGCATCGCAGCGCACCGAGAATCGTCCGGTCTGCGTCTCCGCCCCGTCCAGCGCATACCCGCGGCCGTACGGACTCCATGCCGGCAATCGATCCTGGCTGACGTTCTCGAAGCCCGGATCCGCAAGCTCGTTGGCGAGGGCTGCGCTCCGGAACATCAGCGTCATCAGGATGATGCCGGAAAACATTGCAGGACCCGTCCAGCTATTTGTTGTGGGCGAAATACTCGCGAACCAGGGCGTCCATCATCGTGGCCCGCTGGTCGTAGAGCCGCTTCAGCTTGCGGGGCTTGTGGTTCGAGAGTGCATAATGCGTGAGTATAGGCAGCGCAATGGTCGTGTCGGTGTAGCACACGACCGCGTCGGGCAGCCGATTCGGATCGACCTTGCCCCAACTCACCGCTTCGTGCGGCGTCGCGCCCGACAGCCCGCCTGTGTCGGGCCGCGCGTCGGTCACCTGCAGGAAGTAATCCTGGCCGACTTCCTTGATCCGCAGCACTTCCTGGATCTGCGGCTCGGTCTGCAGCATGAAGTTCTTGGGACTGCCGCCGCCCATGAGCATCACGCCGCTCTTGCCGCCGGATCGCTTCGCGGCGAGCACGAAGCTGGTCGTTTCGTTGACGTCGATCGACGGGTTGATCCGCAGCTTGTTCCCCTTGAGTTCCACGCCGGCGACATTCATGCCGATGGTGGAATCGCCCGGCGACGACGTGTAGCAGGGAACGCCGCAGCGATAGGCGGCGGCCAGCACCGACACGTCCTTCAGGCCCGCCTTGGTTTCCCATTCGGCCGCATAGCGTCCCAGGAGATAATGCAGCTCCGCGGTCCCCATCTCCTTCTGGAACTCGGGCTGCACCAGCATCTCGCGGAGAATCTCGTCGGTGGCCATCAGGCAATCGCTGTAGCCCAGCAGCACGTCGTAGATGCGCACAACGTCGTTCTTGCGCAGGTCGGTGTCATCCAGCAGATGGCTGCCCACGTGCAGCGGGAAGTTGAACGCGAAGTGCAGGTCGTGGTACAGGTTCGCCCCCGTCGCCACAATCCAGTCGACGAAGCCCGCCTTGATGAGCGGCACGACGCACGAGCAGCCCAGACCGGCCGGCGTGAGCGCTCCGGCCAGGCTCATCCCCACCGTGACGTCCTGCTCGAGCATACGCTGCGTGTACAGTTCGCAGCCCTCGCGCAGCCGAGCGGAGTTATAGGCGAGAAAGCTGTTGGCCATCAGGTCGGAGAGCTTCTCCTTGCCCGTGACCCCTTTGGGCAGAATCCGCTTGCCGGCCATGTACTTCGCCTTGTGCGGACACTTCTTCTTGACGAGCCACTCCGGCTTCTCGGTCAGGTCTTCCCGCAGGCGATGATCTCGTTTCATCTTCTTTTCCTTATTGTCACGGTACCATCAGCACCTTGGCCATCGGCATCCCGTTGAACGTTGTGGCGCTGGCCGTGCTGTAGGCGCCAATGTTCTCGACGTATACAAGATCCCCAATCTGCAACTCGGGCACATCCTCGCCGCGCGCGATGATATCGAAACTGTCGCAGGTCGGTCCCGCCAGCGTCGAAAGCTGCGTGTGCCCGGATCGCAGATACTTGAATTGATACTTGCAGTGGTCAAACACCTGGCCGCTGAGCGAACCATACACTCCGTCGTCCAGGTAGTACCAGTGCTTGTTCTCGCGGATCGCCTTGCCGATGACGCTCATCACGAGCGTGGCCGCGGGGCCAACCATGAATCTTCCCGGCTCGGCAATCACGCGGATGTGCTTGTCGAAAAGCCGATCCAATTCTCCCCGCAACAGCGCCGCAATCCGGTCGAACGGGTCGTCCTCGTAATCGAAGTGGCGGATGGGGAACCCGCCCCCGATGTCCACGATCTCGAAGGGAAGCTGTTTCAATCTCGCGTCGCGCGCGATGATCGCGGCAATCTCGCAGGCCTCGATGAAATTCTCGAGCCGCGTGCACTGGCTCCCCACGTGAAAACTCACCCCCGCGGGCTGCAGGCCCATCTTGTAGGCCTTGATCAGAAAGCTCGTCGCGTCGGCCGGGTCCACGCCGAATTTCAGACTCAACTCGACAATCGAACCGACATTGGGCACCTTGATCCGCACCAGTACACGGGCCCCCGGCGCATGTTCAGCGATCTTGTCCAGTTCATGCTCGCTGTCGAAAGTCATCAGCGAGACGCCCTTTTTCGCCGCGATCGCAATGGACTCGGCCGGCTTGACCGTGTTGGCGAAGATGATCTGCTCCGCCTTCGCGCCGGCGGCGAAAACCTGGTCCATCTCGGCAACCGACGCCACGTCGTAGCTGGCCTGCGCAGCGACCATTGCCTTCAGCACCTCGGGGTGCGAGTTGGCCTTGATCGCATAGAAAGGCTCGACGCGGGGCAAAGCCCGGCGAAATCGGTCGATCTGAGCGCGCAGCACCGAGCGGCTGATCAACATCAGCGGAGTGCCGTGTTGACGCGCTAGTTCCTTGAACCGACGGTGCTTTGCCGATAAAGTCTGTTTCGCCATTGCTGTGCAGCCCACATTCTGGGCCATTCCCCGAAATTCGAGTTTGCGACTTGCCGAGGACGCCCAATCCCGCTTCCCGCTCCGGCCCAGCCGGAAAGGGGACGCGGAACGCGACCCGGGCGCGCGAAACCACCTCGATGGAATTGGCAGTGGAATGTTGCCCAGTTTAGCAGCCGGCCGCAATGAGGCAAGTGACACCCGCTGCCGCGCCGAAAGCCCTGGAAACTCCCAAAAAACAAGCAACCGGAATAAGTAACCGGCACAGTGCCACAGATCCATCCTGGTGGAGACCATGACAAATACCCAGAAAAAACCCGCTCAACTTGGATTCTCGATGCCGGCTGAATGGGAACCCCACGAGGCCACCTGGCTGGGCTGGCCCCAGAACTCGACGGACTGGCCCGGCAAAATGAGCACCATCGCCTGGGTCTATGGCGAAATGGTCCGCAAGATCGCGACGGGCGAGAAGGTGCGGATTTTCGTGGACTCGCCGGCCGTCGAAAAACGCGCGCGGCGCGTTCTCGAAACTGCCCGGGCCGATTTGAGCCAGGTCGAATTTTTCCGGCACCCGACCGATCGCGGGTGGACTCGCGACTCGGGCCCGATCTTCGTGGGCCGAACGGCCGGCAACCGCCGCCGGCTGGCGATCGTCCATTTCCACTTCAACGGCTGGGCGCGCTACGACAACTGGCGCCACGATCGCCGCGTGCCCGAACATGCCAGCCGCGCACTGGAACTGCCGTTGTTCGACGCCCAGATCGACGGCCGCAAGTTCGTGCTCGAAGGGGGCGGCATCGACGTCAACGGACGCGGCACCCTGCTGACCACGGAGGAGTGCTACCTCGATCCGCAGACCCAGGTCCGAAACCCGGGTCTGGATCGCGCCGGCTACGAGCGGGCACTTTGCGATTACCTCGGCGTAAAGAACGTGCTGTGGCTCGGCCACGGAATCGCGGGCGACGATACGCACGGACACGTCGATGACCTCTGCCGCTTCGTCAACCCCCGCACCGTGGCGCTCATCCAGTGCCGCGATTCGCAGGATGAGAACTACCGCGCGCTGGCAGAAAACCGCGAGCGGCTCCAGGATATGCGGCTGGAAGACGGATCGCGGATCGAGGTCGTGCCGCTGCCCACGCCCGCTCCTCTGTACTGGCGCAACGTGCGGCTTCCAGCCAGCTACGCGAACTTCTACATCGCCAACGCAGCGGTGCTCGTGCCGACTTTCAACGATCCGGCCGACCGCGAAGCGCTCGGAATCCTGGCCGAACTCTTCCCCGACCGCCCGGTCGTCGGCATCCACGCCGTCGATCTGGTGCTCGGCTTCGGCACGCTGCACTGCCTGACACAGCAGCAACCCGCCGGAAAACCCGCGGCATAAGATGCGGAAAGAACGAACTCGCCGATCGCAGAATCGGACAAGGCGGACTCAGAAGGTGATTTGAAATTCACTCGCCCCTTGGGGAGAGTCGGCCCGCCAGGGCCGGAGAGCGGGGGAATGCCCCTCCCCGGACGCTTTCGCGTCCGACCCTCCCGCATTGCAGGAGGGTGAATTGGATTTTTCAAACACGTTCTCAGACCCGCAGGAAGACCTTTTTGCGGTACAGCAGAAGGAGCAGCAGCCATTCGATCGCGACGATCGCTATGGCCCACAACAGCGGCTGGTACCGGCCGCTGTGCTTGAGCGCGCCGTCGAAGAAGAAATGGGCCGTGTAGCCGAAGTCAACGCATCGGTCCGCCAGGTAGATGAGGATCGGGTTCACGCCGATCACGATGAAGAAGAATGCCCAGCGGCGCAATCGCAATACGTCGATCACGAAATAGAACAGGGCCAGGAACAACAGGCTCCAGCCGGCGCAATGGAGCACGAATGAACTCGTCCAGAGGTTCTTGTTGATCGGAAAATCGCGATTCCATAAATGCGCCAGTCCGAGACACACGAGGCCCACGATCGCCATCGCGGCCGTCTTGAAATACCCTCCGCGGCGGCCGTTTTTCAGAAACTGGCCGGTCAGCGCGCCGGCCAGGGCGGTGCCTATCGCGGGAATCGTCCCGAACAATCCCTCGGGGTCACGATCGCCCCGATAGAGACGGCCGGGGATCAGCAGCCGGTCGACGAAGTCCGTCAGCGTGTGGCCCGGAGCGAGATCACCCGCACCGAAACCGGGAACGGGAATGAACTTCAACGCCGCCCAGTACCCGACCAGCAGGCCCGCGATCCACAGGATCTGCCCGCGCCAGTTCGTGTTCAGCACGATCAGCCCGGCAAACAGATAGGCCAGCCCGATGCGGCCAAGCACGCTCGGCAGCCGGGTGTCCGGCCATTTGAACTCGAGCAGGCCGTTGTAGATCGTCCCCAGCAGCACGAGCATCAGCCCGCGGATAATCACGTGCCGGGTGAGCCGTGACTTGTCGTCGCCGCGCGCCAGTCGTTTCTCGAACGAAAACGGCATCGAGACGCCGGCCATGAACAGGAACATCGGAAAGATCAGGTCGTAGAACTTGAAGCCATGCCACTCGGGATGTTCAAGCTGTCCCGCAAGCCAGGCCCAACCCGTGAGCTTGGCCGCGGCCTGAGCGATCCCTTCGCCACCGATAATCCAGAACATGTCAAACCCGCGCAGCGCATCGAGGCTCATGAGGCGGTCATCGCGGGCGGCAGACGTGGAAGCGGGTTCAGCGGTCTTGGCGGCCATGCGAAATTCATTCCGGGCTTCAGAGGGGCGGTCGGTGCGAAAAGCGGCAGCCATTGTCGCTCGCTCGACAGGCCGCGTCCATCGGCCGCTCAGCCCGCAGAGCCGCTGGACTTTCACTTCTTGAACACTTCGTCGTTGATAAAGACGATCGAGTAAAACAACAGGTAGGCGGCATCCGACAATGCGGCTCCGCACTGCGCCTGCTTGAAGGACCGCTTCGAGCAGATATCCCGCCAGAAAGCGGGCAGCTTGTAGATCGAACGGGTCATACTGTCGGCATCGTTCCCCACGACGTACACCGTGTCGACGCCGGCCGACGCAAGTCGGATCATGCACATCGGACAAGGTTCCGCCGAGGAAAAAACCACAAAGCCCTCCGGAATCTGGAATCGCCCCAGAAGCGGCACCTTGCGGTTTGTCTCTGCCTTGTCGAGCAGGTTCATCTCCCCGTGCAGGTCGGAGCGTCCCTGCTGGATCATCTCGTTGTGTGCCTCTTCCACGACCTCGCCGTTCGGATTGACGAGAACGGCTCCGATTCCAAAGCCGCCCGTCTCGCATCCGATCAGAGCCTGCTTCACGGCTCGGAGACAGTGCGATTCCTCCTTGGATCCGGGCTTGTAGTCCTCGAGGAATTTCCGGATCTTCCCCAGCACCTTCGCGTAATCGTCGTCCTCGGAAATGCCGAATGGCAGACCTTTCGCGTAACGGAAAAAGTCCTGCCGACTGGAAATGGCGGGCCTGTCTTCAGCAGCAAGCCGGCCGCACACCGCGAAAACACACGCCGCGCATGCCGCCAGAATCACGACACGCCTTCCGAGAGTAGCCATTCGGATACTCCTCACTTCGACGCCGCCGGCTTGAGCCAACCGGGAGCAGCCTCGACCTGCTTCTGAAGTTCGGTCAACTGAGCCTCGAGAAGCCCCGCACGCTGGAAGTTGTGGGAAGGCAACTTCCGGCCCGCTTCGGAATCGGTGAAAGCCGCCGTGCCCGGCGCACGGGGCAAGTTGGACTCGAGGTATCGCAGGTCCGACACGATTAACGAAGCAAGTTCGTACACGTCGCCCGGCCGGATCTGCGCGGGGGTCAACTTGTAGTCCACGCGGATCGTGCTCGATCCGGATCGCTGGATGATTGCCCCGATGTGTTCGGCACAGTGCATCAGCCGGCCGTGAACATCCGCCGGCGTCTTGCCGCGTTCAAAGGCGGGACTCTGCGGTGGGGCGGCACTCGGAAATCGAGCCAAAAGGCGGTTCGCTGCGCCGACCGCTTCGGTGAGTTGCTCGTAGACGGCGGTTGGAGTCGGCTGAGAATCGAGCATGAGCCTGAGCTGGCGATTTGCCTGGGTGAGCAGCGGAAAAACGTCGCTGGGCGTTTTCTCCGCCTGGCGGGCCGGCAGCTGAACCTGCTGGGTAAGCCCCAAGTGAGTCTTCACGCGGCGCACCGAGACCAGCGACGCACTGATGACGCCCGCCACGTCAGCCGGTTGGGCCACGCGCGGCGCGGGAGGCGGGTATTCGCCCTCCGCTCCGGTAAAATCCAGGCAAAGCCGCTGCGAGTTCCGACAAAGCGTCAACGCCTGGAAATAGTTGTGGCGCGGTTCGGCGTTCTGGACGACAACCATCGGCCGATCGTCCTTCGGAGCGCCCATTTCCGCCCGAACAAGCTCGATCTCCTGCGTGAGCAACTCCAGACGGGCATACACGTCTCCAGGGCGGATCTCGCCGTCTTCAGGCTGCGCAGCGCCCAGTGCCGCTGCCGCAAGCAACTGGCAGATCAACCCAGCAGAAATGAAGGCCTTCGTCCACATGCGATTCTCTCCCAGGGACTGTCCAGCGCAGAAGGCCCGGCCAGGAAGAAATGCTCAGAGATCCCCGACCACCTCGCCACCGGCCGGCGTGCCAAGCCCTCGCCAAACCCGCCCTTCGATTGTCTTGGCAAACGAACGAGTTGAGCCGTCCATCATAACCGAATTCACGATGCCGGAATGGTAGCTGCGCGAAACAAACGAGACGTTGGTGCAGAGCGTCGTCGTGAACCCCAGCCGGATCGATGTGAAGTCCACGTCATAGATCTTGCCATCGCCCGGATTGAGGTAAGGTACCGGCGTGTTCGGCGGAAAAGTCGTTGTGAAACCGGTGTGGATGATGATCCCATTGACCCACTGGGTATGACCGAAGTCGGGAAGAAAGCTGCCGCCATACGCCACGACTTCCGCCGGCGTCGAAGGTGGCGGCGTATTTGGAGTAGTCGCGTTGCCGCTGTCCACCAAATCTGCCTGGAACGCCTTGACCTCGGACAAGCCCAACGTGTTGCTCATTCCATCAAGAAAATCGGCGCTGCGCAGTGAGCTGTTCACCACGAACGCCCCGTCGCCGTGTCGGTTCGTAACCGGATCCCATTGGAACCACGTGCCGGCATTGGCACCGTAGCTGGTCGGATAATGAGTCATCGTCCCCTGAATGGCCGGACGGTCGTTGATCTCGCTCGGACAGAGAAACGTCGCTACGCGAGTCTTCGCGACCTGCGGCTGCAGCGTCCAGCTGATCCGCCAGTCGATCAGATCCTGAAGATTGGCTTGTTCAATGTAAGGAAGCAGCCGGGCATGGACCGAGAACGTGTCGGAAGCCTGCCCCACCTTCAGAATGCAGGCGGGAGGCAGCCCTTTCAACGCGTCCATGTAAAGATGCATGGCCAGCCCCAATTGCCGCATGTTGTTCTGGCACTGGGTTCGGCGAGCAGCCTCTCGGGCAGCCTGGACGGCGGGAAGCAACAACGAAACCAGAATCCCGATGATGGCGATGACGACCAGCAGTTCGACGAGGGTGAAGCCTTCGCGTCTGAACCGCCAGCGCCGCTGTTCAGATGTTCTCATATCAATCCCCAAAAGAATGCAAGCGGAAATGAAGCTCGACATGAAGCCATTAGTCAGTGTACGCACCCGACCTTAAGCCAGTTCACCGTTTTCCCCCGACTCGCCTTCCAACCCGCCAGAAATAGGGGGGACGAATATCAGAAACGAGCGGACTTTCCGAATGTATGGGCGTCCAGCCCAAAGGGCGCGTGGCAAAGGCCTTTCGCTATCGGCGGCCTTCCTACGAACGCCAGCCAAGCTCTCGGACTTCCCCGTTCAGCGGGTGTTTCGCGTCGAGTGCATGAAGTTCGAGCCGCACGCCCTTGTCGCTCAGCAGCGCGTCGCACCACGCCTGGGTGTTGCCATTGGCAAAGACCCAGACCAGCGTCGGCAGATTCACCAGGTGAAGCCCCTCGACTTGCCGGGTCTCCCAGCGGTGCGTGTGCCCGAAGAAGAATGCCTTCACGTGCTTGCGAGGCAGCAGCACGTCAAACAACTGCTTTGCGTCCTCGAGCGCGGTCTTCTCATCGGGACCGGCCGGGTTGTGATGAGCCACAATCAGCGCCGGCCGATCGGCTCGTGCATCAAGCGAGTCGGCCAGCCATTTCAGTTGCTCGTCGCCGATTCGTCCCCCGGTATAGAGCGTCTTAACCAGCGAATCGAGGAGGAACCAGTTCGCGTTGCGCGACTCGATGATCGAGACGTGCTTGCTGGCAACGGGGGGCGGAACGCTGGACTTCTCGTCCGCGAAGACGTTGAAGAAGTTCTCGCGATCGTCGTGGTTGCCGAAAGCCATGTGAGCCGGAATTCCCGCCTCGCGAATCGGCCCGAGGAGTTCCCGTAGCAGAGCATAGTCCTCGGCCTTTCCCGCGCTGACCGACAGGTCGCCCGACACGATCAGCCCGCACGCGTTCTTCGCAGTTTTCAGGTAGTCCTCCCGCGCCTTCTCGAAATTTTTCGCGGGCTTGATGCCCTGCAGTTCCTGGTCGCGGTCGCTCGGGATATGAAGGTCGGAAAGCAGTATCCAGCGGTCCTGATCCGCGTCGCCTCGCGCCCACAGGGACTGAGGAAGTACGAGCCCGGCGCTCATAGCCGCCGTGGCCTTCAGGAATTGGCGACGAGAAACAGCAGGCAAGTGGACTGGCATGACATGCTCCCGGTCGAATCAAAATGAAGCCCGTACGGAATAGTCTGGAGTCTGGAGTCAGACATATACCCTGCCGACTGCCGACCATGGGGAATCCGAAATCGCGATTTCATCCTGCGTGGTGAAGCCCCTTCGTGTCAACTCCGCTCCCTGCTCTCCCGATCTCCGGCGTCCATCCTCCGTGCTCCGACTCCCACCCATCTTCTTACGAGCTTCCCATTACGATTCGGTACTTTTCTGCTCAATTCGAGCACGTAGCGCTCACTTCGCCTAGGCACTGGCTGCCCATTCAGCCAGTTCCCGTGGGGTTTTACCCGATGGCCCCCTGAAAATTGAAATCAAGAATGGCTGGAACAAGAGTTGCAATGAACTCGGTTGAACGCTGGCGACACCGGGGAAGATCGCGAGGGCCCCGCATCGCTCGGTGGTCGCACAAACGCGCCAATGGCATCGGCCGCGGTCTGTGTTTGGCCATTCGGCCATTTCTTTTCTTTACCAGTTCGTGGAAGGCGATATCATGCCCACGTGGAAATGCAGTTTCGGAGTTCGTCTTGCGTCAATTTCTCTGGCTGTGGCGTACGCAGTCGGAAGCGGGCCGACGGATGGTCGAGTTTCTGCGGCCGATACGAAGGCCGTCAAGGCTGCAGCAACGGTCGAATACAAGATATTCGCGTGGAACGACCTGGGGATGCACTGCTTCGACAGTGATTTTTCGACGTTCAGCCTTCTGCCGCCCTTCAACACGGTCCACGCTCAGGTCGTCAAGAAGGGCACGAAGGGCACGAAGCCGGCTCTGTGCGGCGCTACGGAAGTCGGAGTCACGTTTTTCGGAACGGCCGATCCGGACGGTTCGATCAACACGACGAGCATCGGCAAGACGAATTTCTGGTCGTACAGCCAGGCGTTGTTCGGGGCGAAGGCAGTTCCCGACGTAGGCCTGACCGGAACCGCGATGCCGGGCTTACGCAACACGCCTCGCGCGCTGACCTGCGACACCAAAAAGCTCTGGACGGCCGCGGGAATTCCGCTCACCGATATTGACGACGCGGGTGACTTCAATGCGTACTCGATGATGCGGTTTCAGGCCATCCGCAAGCGTCAGACCAAGGCAGCGACCTTTATCGACTCTGTCGTTCCGGCCTCGAGCGAGATGGACTGCAAATCGTGCCACGCGAATTATGGAATCGCCGCCAGCGACCTGCACGTGCAAACGCTCGGATTGACGCTGAGCGACAACGCCTCCGCCGACATGCAGGCCCGCGAAAACATCCTGCATCTGCATGACATTCTGTACCACACCGACCTCTGGAACAAACGGCCGGTCCTGTGCGCATCGTGCCATTACTCGAAAGCTCTCGACCTAACGGGGAAAGGCCCGGCGGGAGCCCAGATCGGGCGTCCCAACCTGTCGGCCGCCATGCACCTTCGCCACGGCAAGACGATCGACAACCAGCTTCCGTCGGCCGGCAACCCGGCCGTCATTTCGTCACCGGGTGTCGAAGCCTGCTACAAGTGCCACCCGGGCAATCAGACGAACTGTCTGCGCAGCGTCATGGCCGGGGCGGGAGTCGGCTGCCAGAACTGCCACGGCGGCCTGCTTTCCGTCGGCGGACAATTTAATCTGACCAGCGGCAAGAAGCGTGAGCCCTGGGCGAACGAGCCGAAGTGCCAGTCGTGCCACACCGGCGACTTTGTCAAGAACAGTGGCGGAGATCTGCCGAGGGCCGTGGCCTTCAATCCGTCAGATCCGGCCGCAACGCCGATTGAGGCCCCCGCATCGCGGTTCGCTGAAAACGCCGGCAAGTTATACCGCGACAGCACCGGACACGGCGGCATGGCGTGCTCGGCCTGCCACGGCAGTCCCCACGCCGAATGGCCGGCGGCCGACCCGCTGTCCAACGATACGCTCACGCCGCGACTCCTGCAGGGACACGACGGCGTCATTATTGAGTGTGCCACCTGCCACGGCACGAGCCTGTCGGTAACGACGAACGGTCCGCACGGGATGCACAACGTCAACTCTCAGGCGTGGGTCAAAGGCCACGAAGACATCGTCGAAAAAGTCGGCACATCGAACTGCAAAGCCTGCCACGGCCTGAAGGGTGAAGGCACCTACCTCTCCGAAGCTCAGGCAGATCGCTCGTTCACGATTGAAGACAAGCGGACCGTCGCGATCAAGGCGGGAACCAAGGTCAGCTGCACGCTGTGCCACAAGAACCAGATCAAGTAGGACTCACGAGAACCAGAGACGGCCTGATTTACCGACCGGTGAATCCGTGGTAGTCCCGTGCCAGGGTAGGAGAGAACCTCAGGCTCTTCTGCCCTGGCCTTTTTTGTTGGATCTGACTGTACTCCGTCTTTTCGATTGTGACCCGGTCTTATCTGCTGCAAAAATCGAGTATCTCGCCGGGTTGATTCACAGGCTATATACTGGCCGCGAATCGAAGCAAAGCCCGTCTCCGGCGCTCGCCGGCAATCGCGTTCCCGGTCGACGACGAGGTATCGATGTCGCCCATTCGCATGACCTTGACCGTACTACTCAGCGTTTTTGCTGCGGAGTTCAGCGTCATGGCCCTGCTGGGATTCCTGATTCACCCGATTGGACCTCAATGGGGCGAGGGCTTGCTGGATTCCTCGCTGCTGATCCTGTTCCTTGCTCCTCTGCTGTGGTGCCTGATCGCGCGACCTCTCCGCCGTGATGCGACCGTCGAGCAGGCGAAGACTGCTGCGATCGTGGGCGCGGCGACCGACGGAGTCATCGCGGCCGACGAACGGGGGCGAATCGAACTCTTCAACCCCGCGGCCGAGTCCATCTTCGGCTATTGCGCGGCAGAGGTCTTGGGCCGAGAGGCCACGATGCTTGTTCCCGACGAGACGAGACTTCAATTTGCGGAAGCCGGACAGGAGTTTCTCGCAACCGGAGAATCGCCGTTCATCGGCCGCACAACTGAATTACTGGCGCTGACCAGCAGCGGGCGTCGAGTGCCGGTGGCGTTTTCCTTGACGGCCGTTCGCGTCAATCGTCGCTGGAAATTCACCGGACTGGTGCGTGACCTCACCGCCTCCAAACACGCCGAAACCAAGCGGCAATCGCGGGCCCTGCAGCAGGCCGCGGTGGTTCGCCAAGGACAACGCGCGCTGGCCTGCGACGATCTCGGGCTGCTCTTGAAGGAAATGGCCGAGTGCGTGTCGCAGGCTCTCGAAGTGAACTCGTGCCTGATTCTGGAACTGCTCCCCGATGGCGAAACGCTGTTGCCCCGCGGCGGCTACGGCTGGTCTCCGGCTCTGCTGGAAAAGACCAGTTGGAACGTGACGCGAGACTCTTCGTCCGTCGGCAGCCTCCTCGCCGAGTTGCCGGTCGCGGTCGAGAATTTCTGCGTCGAGGCGGGCTACGACGGTCCGGATCTGCTCCTCTACCATGGCATCACCAGCGGTCTGACGGTGTTGATCCCGCACGGCGAGCGACCGTTCGGCGTGCTGGGAGTCTACTCCAAATCGCCGCGAGTATTTGACGAAGACGAAGTCCATTTTCTCGATGAAATCGCTTTCGTCATTACGCTGGCCGTGCAGCGAAAAGAAGCCGAAATCAGACGCCACGAGCAGGAGACAATGCGGGCCGAACATCTGGCGACCGTGGCCCAGATGGCGACCGGCGTGGCCCATGAACTGCGCAACCCGCTCACCGCGGTGAAGATGCTCGTGCAGACGGCCCAGGAAGGCAGCGCAGGACTGCAAGCCGAAGATCTGGGATACGTTGTGGACGAGATCCGACGGATGGAACGCAGCCTGCAGTGCTACCTGGGATTCGCCCGTCCCCAGAAGCCGGAACGCCGCGAGTCGGATCTCGTGGAACTTATTCGGCGCACCCTCAGCCTCATTCATCCCCGTGCGGTTCAGCAGCAGGTAACCCTGGAATTCGCACCGCCCGGCACTTCGGTCGTGGCCGATATCGATCCCGAACAAATCCAACAGGTTCTGATCAACCTGACCTTCAATGCGCTGGACATGATGCCGCGCGGCGGCACCCTGAAAATCGAATTCGCGCCGCCGCTGAACGGAAACATCTCCCTGCGAGTACTCGATAACGGCCCTGGCATCGCACCGCAAGTGCTCGGCCGGCTGTTTCGCCCGTTTTTCACCAGCAAGGAAACAGGCACCGGACTCGGCCTGGTCGTCTCGCGACGAATCGCGGAAGAACACGGAGGAACGCTGACCGCGGAAAACCGTCCCGAAGGCGGAGCCTGCTTCGAACTGCGAATCCCCGAAACAGGCCCGAGTCCCGCATGAACTGAGCGCGCACGAGAACCGGCGAAGAGGTCACGGATTGGCACGAATGAAAAACACTCTCGCAATAAGCCCTTAATTCCAGTTTCCATCTACCAGTCATATGTCAAAGCTATTGGTGGTTGACGACGAACCGATCATCCTGCACGCATTCCGCCGCGCATTCCGGGAGCCGGAATTCTCGTTGCTGACAGCCTCCTCCGCGGGCGAGGGCATTTCGCTCGTGCAGACGGAATCCCCGGATGTCGTGATTTTGGACATCAATCTCCCCGATATCTCGGGGTTGGAAACGTTGCGCAGGATACGCGAATTCGAGTCGAAAGTCCCGGTGATTTTCATCACGGGACACGGAACCACGGAACTGGCAATCGAGGCAACGAAGCTGGGAGCCTTCGATTATCTCTTCAAGCCTCTGGAATTGTCGGAACTGCGGCAACTGGTTACCAAGGCGGTGGAAGTAAGCCGCATGATGCGGGTGGCGCCGGCGATGGATGATGCCGCAATCACCGAGTTGCCGAACGATGCGCTCATCGGACGCTGCGCGGCAATGCGGGAAGTCTACCAGGCGATCGGCCGCGCGGCGCCGCAGGATGTCACGGTGCTGCTGCTGGGCGAAAGCGGCGTTGGAAAGGAACTGGTCGCGCGCGCCATCTATCACCACAGTCGCCGATCGCAGGGGCCGTTCCTGCAGGGCCGGCGGCCACTAACCCTTGTTTCCCGTAAGCACTTCGAGCATGAAGTTGTCGTCCCATCCGCATGCGCGGCGTTTCATGGCGACGCTGTCTTTTCTGGGATGTTGCTTCAACAACGATAATGTTAGGCGATTAA
>CAIPEB010000151.1 GCA_903863885.1 uncultured Planctomycetaceae bacterium
ATCGGCGAGAGTCTGCGCAACGCCGTCAACGAGGCTCGCGCCGACTACACGCCGATCTTCCTCTCCCAGGTTCCCTCGCTGTTCACGACCGGACGATCGGCCATCGACGTGGCGATGATCATGGTCAGCCCGCCCGACGAGCACGGGTTCTGCAGCCTGGGCGTGTCCGTGGATATCACCAAGGCCGCGGCCGAATGCGCCAAGCTGCTCGTCGCGCAGGTCAACACGCACATGCCGCGCGCCCTGGGCGACTGCTTCATCCACGTGAACCAGATCCAGTACCTGGTCGAACACAACGAGCCTCTGCTGGAATGGCCGGTCGTCGGGGATCCGGACGACATCACTGAAGCGATCGCCGAAAACGTGGCGCGTCTGGTGCCGGACGGCGCGACACTGCAGTTGGGCATCGGCCGCATGCCCGATGCGGTGCTGCATCTGCTCCACAACAAGAACGACCTCGGGATTCACACCGAGATGTTCTCCGACGGAGTGATGCGGCTGGCTCGCCAGGGTGTGATCACCGGGCGGCGCAAGACGCTGCACCGGGGAAAGATCGTCGGCAGCTTCGCCGCCGGCTCGACCGAACTGTTCGGATTTCTGCACGACAATCCGCAGATCGAGATGCATCCCTCCGAATACACCAATTCGCCCTTCGTGATTGCCAAGCACGAGAACATGATCGCGATCAACTCGGCCATCGAAATCGATCTGACCGGGCAGGTCGTGGCCGATTCGATCGGCACGTGGTTCTACAGCGGCGTGGGCGGACACGCGGATTTCATGCGGGGCGCCGCGATGGCCAAGAACGGCAAGCCGATCATCGCCATGCCGGCCACGGCGATCGGGAAAGACGGGATACGCTCCCGCATCGTGGCAACCCTGTCGGAAGGCGCCGGCGTGACCACCACGCGCGGCGATTCGCACTACATCGTTACGGAATACGGCGTCGCGTTGCTGCACGGGCGGAATCTGCGCGAACGGGCCATGTCGCTGATCAACATCGCGCACCCCGACTTCCGCGGCGATCTGCTCTACAAGGCAAAAAGAAGGCGGATCGTATACGCCAACCAGATCCTGCCCCCGACGCGGTTTCCGTATCCCCAGCAGTACGAATTCAACACCAAGCTCAAGGACGGGAGCCTGGCCTTCATCCGGCCGATCCGTCCCGACGACGAGCCGATGATGAAGGAAATGTACTACTCGTTCAGCGACCGCACCCGCTACCTGCGGTTCCACGGGCCGATCAAGTCGTTCCCCCACGCGCGTCTGCAGGTTTTCTGCAACGTGGACTACAACGAGGAAATGGCGCTGATCGCCACCATCGGTGAACCCGGTTCCGAAGAAGTCGTCGCAGTCGGCAGGTACCTGCACGATGCGGCCAACAACACGGCCGAAGTCGCCTTCGTCGTCCGGGACGACTGGCAGAACCGGGGCCTCGGAAAAGCCATCTTCGGCAAACTCGTCGAAATCGGACGCGAGCGGGGGATCGGCAAGTTCTTCGCCGAGGTGCTCCCCGAGAACATTCCCATGCTTCGCGTCTTTCATCATTCCGACTGTACGGTGTCCACCAACACCGACGGTGACGTGGTTCACGTCACCATCGATCTGAAGCCGGACAAGAAAGCGGCCACAGTCACCCCGAAGTCGGCGACGATCTGACGCGGAGTGCGTTGCCAAGAAGATACGGACGGGCCTGCCGCGTGACAGGCCCGCCCGCCGGTGTTCCGGGGGGCAGACGGGATCGCGCGGCGCCCCTGACTGCGCCGTCGCAGCGCGGAGACTGTCGCCCGACGATGCCGCCAATCAACAGCCTGGACGAGTGAGCCTATGATTCCGCTCAAGGACAACATCCCGTCGCGCACCACGCCGTTTGTGAACTACACGCTGATCGGCATCTGTGCGATCGTGTTTCTGGCTCAATTGAAGGAGTCCGGGAGCAAGGATGGGGGGCTGGTCGAGCGCTACGGCATGATCCCGGCACGGGTCTGGCATCCCGACGCGGATGTCCGCGTGGTCACGATCGCGCCGGTCCGGGGGCATCTGCAGATGATCGAGCGTCCGGCGGAGCGGCCTTCCTTCAGCCCGTGGCTCACGCTCGTGACGTGCATTTTTCTGCACGGAGGCTGGATGCACTTTCTCGGGAATATGTGGTTCCTGATCATCTTCGGAGACAATGTCGAAGACCGCATCGGCCATGTGGGGTACCTGCTCTTCTATCTCTTTTGCGGCGTGGCGGCGAGCGTTTCGCATCTGCTGGTCAACGCGAGTTCCGAAGTGCCGACGATCGGCGCGAGCGGGGCGATCGCCGGAGTCATGGGGGCCTACTTCCTGCTCTACCCGCGGGCCAATGTGCTGTCGGTGGTGCCGCTGTTCTTCTTCCTCGAGATCGTGGTGCTGCCGGCCCCGATATTCCTGGGCGTCTGGTTCGTCATCCAGTTTTTCCAGGGAGCAGCGTCCATCACCACGACGCAATCGGGAGGTGTGGCCTGGTGGGCGCACATCGGCGGGTTTGCCGTGGGCTACCTGATCGCGGCCCTCCTCCGCGCCGTCGGCGAAACCAGTCCGCCGGTCGAGCAGATGAGACCCCGAACCGAGCGCGTCAACCTCTATCGGTACAGTCGCTACTGACGGCTGAAGGCGGCGACGACGCGCCGCGCTGATCGGACGTCGCAGCCGGACGCGAAATCAGTTCCGCGTCGAAGTAGTTGATCGACATACCGGCGTCCACGACGATGGTCTGCGCGTTGATTCCCGACGAACGGGGACTGAGCAGAAAGGCGGCGACATTGGCCGCTTCATCGGTTCCCACGGCCTTTCGCCTGGGAATCACCTGTTCCGCGTAGAGGTAGGCATCGACATAGCCCGGGATGCCGGCGGATGCCGACGTCTTGAGCAGGCCGGGAGCCACCGCATTGAACCTCACTTGCGAAAAACGGCTGAACGATTTGGCCAGGAAAGCCAGCGACGAATCCAGCGCGGCCTTGATCGGGCCCATGAAACCGTAGCTTTCGCTGGCCATGCGCGTCGTTGAAATCGAAATGGTCACGACCGATGCGCCGGGATCCAGCAGGTCCTTGAGCGCGTTGGAAATCGACATCAGCGAATAGCACGAGATATCCACCGCCCGCAGGAACTGGGACTTGCTGGTCTCGTGAAACGCCTTCTGGCCGCCTTCGTAGTCGGCGAACGCGATCGAATGGACGAGGCCGTGCAACGGTCCGCCGAGGCTTGCCAGTTCGGCCCGCAGTTGCTCGATCTGGTCCGGGAATTCAACGTCGCACACGAGGATCCGGCGGCCGGGCAGGATCTTGGCGACCTTTTCACGGCGTTCGGCGCTGCGCACGACGTAGATCACCCGCGCGCCGCACGCCTCCAGAATCTGGGCGATGTGGAACGCCACGCTCTTGCGATTGGCGACGCCCAGCACCACAACGGTTCGATCGGCCAGTTGGAGAAAATCGACAGGCATGGCTCAGTGGGAGAGGGTTCTTCAGGTGTCGGTACCGGACTGCACCATCGTGCAGGCGAATTGAAATGTGACCGCCAGTTTCCCTTCGCAGGTCACCCGGGCGTGCAGGAAGAACGCGTCGGCCAATCGCTCGTCGAGGTGCACCTCGATCGTGATCGTATCGTTGGGTCGCACCATCCGCTTGAATTTCACTTCGTTCAGTCGCGTGGCGACCGGGATGCCGCTGCTTTGCGACATGAAGCTCGAAAGCAGAATTGCGCCGGCCTGCATGGCGGCTTCACAGAGTATGACGCCCGGGACGATCGGCCGCTCCGGATAATGCCCCTGAAAGAAGAATTCGTCCTCGCGGAACTTCTTGCGGCAGACAATGGACTGCTGGTCCCGCTGTACGATCTCATCGATCAGCAGCATCGGGGGACGGTGCGGGATGGCGGCTTCGATTTCCGCTCTGCTCATGTCACCGTCCCCTGCCCTGCCGGCTGCATTGGTTGCGAAGATTTCATCAGAAGAGCATCCACATCATTGGCGACGATCGCTCCGTAATTGATGGCTCCGAGCCATCCGGACATGATGATGCCTACGCTGCCCGCGTGGTAGAGGCCCCGCACCTGCTCGGGAAGCCCGCGGCTGACGGCGAGCCCCTCGAACTTCGTGCCGAAGCTCGCACCTGCGGCGTGTGCCGTGTAATGCGCGAAGGTCCTGGGAGTGGCGGCCTCGACGTAGGCCATCCGAGATCGCACGTTCGGGACGTACTTTTCCAGCGCGTCGAGCGTGGTCTCGACCAGATCCTGCTTGCCTGCCTGATAATCGGCTTCATTCAGCCGGGCCCAGTCGTCGTACTCCGCGTTCGTGCTGGAGACAATCAGGCATCGCGGCCGGCCCTGGGGACGCGTGCGCGGATAATAGAACGAAAACGTCCGGCTGGTGATGTTCCGGCTGAGCAGCAGGTCGGTGCGGAATTCGGGGGCCGTGGAACTGAACAGCAGGTCTCCGATCGACTCGTCCAGCCGCTCATCGGCGTTCAACGCCATGTAGACCTGGGTGCTCGAGTTGTTCAGACGCACGGCCTTCGCCTGTTCGACGAATCGCGGATCGAAAGCCTGTTCGCCCACCATGCCGAGAACCGTTGTCAGCAGATTCGCGTTGGAGACCACGGCCCGGGTGCGGATCCTCCGGCCGGCTACTCCGACGGCCCGGACCTGACCGTTGTCGACTTCGATCCGCTGCACCGGACACCGAATGCACACGTCGACGCCGTTACGGCGGAGCGTGTCGTGCATCATGCCGATCAACAGGTCGGTTCCGCCCTCGAACGTGTACACTCCCTTGGACATGAAGTTCGAGAAGACGATGCCGTAGGTCAGTGCCGGATCTTCCAGCGTCGAACCGTTGGCGTAGACGATGGGTTCCATCAACAGCCGCACCACATCATCCCGCCCGGGGAAAAAACGGTCAAACAGCTGCCGCGTCGTAAGACTCTGGTCGTCGTAGAAGTTCATCCCGCGGGCCGTGTCGAAGAACGCCTTGACGGTCTCCGGCGCGATGCCGAAACGGGCGGTCAGCAACTGAGTGAAATCCTCGCGATTGTACGTCGTGGTCAGCGAGAACATCGGGTTGTCGAAGCGGATGCTCTTCAGCGGCACGATGTGGTCCGCCAGTTCGCGCGACCAGTACCGGCCGCAGCTCTTGATCATGCCGTACGGGAACCCGTGCAGCGAGATGTCGAAGATGTGCCCCCCCGGCCGCTTGAACCAGGTCGCCAGACCCCCGAGCTTGTAATGCTGTTCCAGGAGCAGCACGCGGTGGCCCGCCCGCCCGAGCAGGTTGGCCGCGGTCAGTCCGGCCAGTCCGCTCCCGATAACGATCACGTCGTACTCGTCGCGGGCCGCCTTGAGGAAGTCTTTGGGCATGGCGAGATTTCAATCCTGGAGGCAGTGGCGGTTGGCGACGGTGATGCCGCTGACGATCGAGCCGACGATCCCCACGTAACCCTGGTCGTTGCCGCAGAGGAACAGGTTCGGGAGGTGGGTGGTGCCATCCAATCGCTTGTCCGGCGCTCCGTACACGGCGCCCCGTTCGTGCCAGGTGAATCGCCGGATCGTGCGCGGAGTGAACATGTCGGTGTCGATCACCCGATGGCGGAAATCGGGCATGAACCGGACGGCCGAGGCGGCCATGCGGTCGTACCAGCGGAGTTTCTGGACCGGGTACTCTTCGTCGGGCAGCGTGGTCCAGCGATCGAAGCTGGCCAGAGACGTGATCCGGATCACTCCGTCAGGAAGCTGGCCCTCATCGGAGCCGTACTGATAGTTGTTCGGAGAACAGATGACTCCCGTGCGGACATCGAGCAGTTCGTCGCTCGGCGAGTCCCAATGAAAACGGTCCGAGTCGTTGTAAAACACGATCGTGCGGTCGTGCCCCATTTCCTGAGGTTGACGGTCCAGGATCGAGATCGACTCGGCGAATGACAACGCGCCGGGGGCGGGCGCCGCAACACGCGAGCTGTCCTCGCACATGCGGAAAGTCTCGACAAGTCCGGCCGAAGATATGATCCGCCGCGCGGCCAGTTCGGTGCCGTCCTCCAGGACGACTCCGGTCGCGCGTCCGTTCTCGACCTTGATGCGCTCGACTCCGGCACGCAGCTTCAGCTCGCCGCCGAGCGACCGGAAACGCTTCACCATGTTCTTGAGAATCAGCCGGACACCCGCCAGCGGTCGCGCGAATCCCTCGAGAAATATCGCGCGGAACATCACGGAGAACATACCGAAGTTCATGTCATGCTGGCAGGCATTTCCATACCACATCAACGGGCAAAGCAGCATTTCCACCAGCAGCGGTTCATCGATCAGTTCACTGAGGATCTTGCGTGACGACAGCTGGAACAGGGCCCCGTCGAGTTCGTCGTAGTCGGCCAGACGCTGCTGGAGTTTCCGGAATCCGTCGATCTGGCCGGGGAAACGTCCGGCGATCTCGGACTCCAGCAACTCGATGTTGTTGTCGAACCGCAGTTCGACGCCCGGAAATCGGATCGCCGATCCGATCTGCTGGGAAAGCGAAAAATCCTCCCACTGAAACCGCAGTTGCCGCAACAACCGCGCAAGCGGGCCTTTCTTCGCTCCCTTGGGAGTGAAATTCGTCAGTGCGTGCAGTCCGACGTCGTAGTCCCGGCCGCGCAGCCGATAGAACGAATTCAGACCACCGATCGTGTGGTGGCGTTCGAGGATGCATACCCGCTGGTCGAAATACGCCAGGCGAATGCCCGCCGCAAGACCCGACATGCCCGCCCCGATGATCAGCGTGTCGTACATGGGAACCACGAATTCAGCATTCCAAGTGGGTCCTCAGCAGGCGGGTTGCCCGCTGATCGACGGATGTTGGCAATTCGTCATTCCTCATGGCCTCGCAACAACTGCAGTCCTGGCACGACCGCTGCCGCGATCGATCCGCTGTGGACCGGCCCCGCCGACGCTCCGCTCCGCGTGCGGGTCCGTGTCGACGGCACGCAGACTGCGGGTGCGGACTGGCCGGCCTGAACCTCAGGACTTGGGGGCAATGTCCTTCATGCGAGGTGTCAGGTAGGCAACCGTGCTCGCCATGCTTGCCAGATTGCCGTAGTCCTCTTCCGGGATCTGAATGCGATGACGCTTCCGCAGTTCCATCACAATGTCCAGAAAATCCATGCTGTCGAGTTCCAACTGGTCGCGGAACGCAACATCGTCCTTGAGTGTGCTGAGATCTTCATCAGGGGCGATGTCCCCAAGGATGTCCAGGATCTCCTCCCGAATCTCTGCCGGTGTCATGGATCTGCTTCTCCCTCTGAATCGATCACATCCTGGATTGTCGCCAGTCGCCCTCACTCCGTCCAAACACGTCGTCGATTTGAGTGCGGCGAACTTTGCATGAGTCTTCAGAACCGGGCCACGACGACGGCGGAATTGATTCCCAGCATACCGAAGGAATTGTTGAGGATGTAACGGGGTTTAGAAATCTCTCGAGGTTGGTTCAGCACGAGCCCGCGAAGGTCGCAGGCGGGGTCCAGTTCGTCCACGTTGATTGTCGCATGGCAAATGCCGTCCGTGAACGAGGCGATGTTTCCGGCCAGTTCCAGCGCGCCGGCGGCGCCCATCGCGTGGCCGATGAAACTCTTCGTATTGTTGATGCAGGTTCGCTCCGAGGCGCCGAAAACGCTGCGCAGCGCCGAGCACTCCTGCGCATCGCCCGACATCGTTCCGGTCGCATGGCTGCTCACGATGTCGATTTCTTCAGCGGCCAGACCGGCACGTTTCAGCGCCAGTTGCATGCACTGCGCCTGACGCTCGGGATTGGGCTGCACAAAGTCGGTCGCGTCGGTATTGATTCCGTGACCGACAAGTTCCGCGATTACGGTCGCGCCTCGCCGTTTCGCGTCGTCAAGTCGTTCCAGCACGAATACGCATCCGCCTTCCGCGACCACGATCCCATTGCGTTGGAGATCGAAGGGCCGCGATGCCCGCGCCGGGTCCGAGTGCTCGGCCAGAGCGCCCTGGCTGCGGAAACTGGCGAAGATCCCGAAAGTGTGCACGCTCTCGGACACGCCCCCCGCCAGCGCCAGATCGCAGTCGTCCAGCAGCAGCATCTGCGCGCCCTGGATCAGGCCCGCATTTCCTGCCGCACAAGCCGCGCCGATCGTGTAGTGCGGCCCGGTGATCCCCATGTTCAACGCCACTTCGCCGGCCGGGTTGTTGGCTACGGTGCGCGGATTGTGATGATGGGACCAGAAACTGGTGTCGTAGTCGTAGCCCTTCAATTCGTGGATTTCGTTTTCAGTCTCCACGTTGCCGTGCTCGGTCACGCCGAGGTATACGCCGACCCGCGACGGATCCAGACCGGCCCATTCGAGTCCTGCGTGCCGGATCGCTTCGTTGGCTGAATATATGCCGATACTCCCGGCCCGCGTTCCGCGCCGGGCGTCCTTGCGGGTCTGGTAGCGCGACACCTCAAAATTGCAGATTCCCGCGAGCGTCTTGCCGATGTAGCGGATCTCGTATTCCGAGACGCCGCTGCGACCTTCCAGCAGGCTCGATCGGAATTCGGTCCAGTTGTTTCCATTCGGAGCGGTCAACCCGATACCCGTGATGACAATCCGACGATTGTCGGGCAAATCGCTTCGTCGGGATGTAATCATCAAGTCTGTTTTCCTTTGCGGCATCGCCACGGATCACGAGCCTGCGGTCGGGAGAGTCCCCCCGAGGCCGTTGCTTCCACCGGCACACTGCCAGCGGCCAATCTCGCTGGCCCTATCTGCCGGTCCTCGGCGCGCACGAACTGACTCGGACGCGCGTGCCAGAAACTTCAAAAGTACCGACTCGGGAAATTGTTGACAAGCGGCACGGTCGGCGATCATGGTCTGCGATGCACCAGCCAATTGGCCAGTCGCTCCATCCCCTGATCAGTGGAGACGGACGCCCGGTATCCGAAGTCCCGCTCAGCGCGGCGAATGTCGAAGAAGTGGGATTTGGCCAGTTGAGCAGCCAGAAACCGCGTCATCCGCGGTTCGCCCGACAGACGTAGCGTCGAATAAACAGTTTCCAGAACTGCACCGATCAGCCACGCGGCCGAATAGGAGACGGATCGCTTTACCGGTGGGGCGCCCGCCACGGCGAGGATTTCGGAAATCCAGTGCCAGCAGTTCACCGGTTCCCCCTGGCTCAAATAGTAGGCCCGCCCGCCGACGGGTGAATCGGGACGCAGGGCATCGGCCGCCAGCAGATGCGCCTCCGCAGCGTTTTCAACATAGATCATGTCGATCAGGTTTCGGCCCCGGCCCACTCGCCGCAATTGCCCCGCGCGAGCCCGCTCCACCAGACGCGGTATCAGATGCCGGTCGCGCGGTCCCCAGATCAGATGCGGACGCAACGCGCAGGTGAGCAGGCCGTCCCGCGCATTGGCCCGCAGTACTTCCTGCTCCGCCAAAGCTTTCGTGTGGGAATAATGGCACAACCACTTGGTCGGATACGGGTCGGACTCGTCGGTACCCGTCTGGTCGGCGCCGCGGAACGTCACGCTGGGACTGCTCGTGTAAATCAGGCGGCGAACACCCGCAACGCGACACGCATCCAGCACGTTGCGCGTGCCGAGCGTGTTGGTCCCATGGAAATGTTCCCAGGTGCCCCAGATGCCTGCCACGGCCGCCGCGTGGAACACCGTATCGACTCCCTCGCACGCGGCGAGGACATCGCGCGCGTCCCGCACGTCCGCCTGCACGCACTCGATTCCCAGTTCCCGCAGTGCGGGGTTGGCGCGCCGGGCCATTGCCCGCACTCGGGCGCCGCGTCGCACCAACTGCTCGACAATGTATTGGCCGAGGAATCCCCCGGCGCCGGTCACCAGTGCGTGCACGATGAAGTCGCCTGCCGTTGTGCCCTGTTGATTCCGCCTCGGAGAAACCTTGACGGGCCGTCGGGAGAGCTCAGTTTGCCCCGGTCTTTTCCGACTCGCCGCTCTTGTCGGGCTCGCTGGCCTCGGACGTTTCGGGTTCCCGAGGCGTCGAATCCTGGGCCACGATCATACTGCCGGGAATGCGGAAACGGTAGCTGCCCGCATCGCCGTGCGCGAGGGCCGGGAGCCGCAGGGAAAGCCAATTGACGTCCGACAGCGGGACGCCTTCCGGCAGCCGGAAGATCAGCACGTCCTGTGTCGATTGCTTCGGTGCCAGCGTTGTTTGGGCCACGTGCCCGCGAATGGACCGGGTGTCCGAAAACAGCATCATGTCGAAGGAGTGTCCGGCATCGTCGTGCAATTCCGCGACACGTGCGGTTCCAGCGTCGTCGAAGGCGTTTCCGTACCAGCTGTGATACTCCAGCGGCAGCGTGCCGACGTTCTGGATGTGGAGATACACGTGCAGAAACACTTTTCCCTCGGACGTGATGACCTGGTTTTTTTCGTCCCGGCCCCGCACCTCGCCGACCTCGACCCTTGTGACGCGCACCATCGTGTTATGGAGGCGAAGCGTCTTGCGAGGCGCATCAGCTTCCTGCGATTCACCCAGTATTCGATTCTCGGCTTCGTCAGAATCTGCCTGCGGTGCCGGACGGGTTTTCGTGTCAGCGGGATCGCCTGAGTTGCGTCTGTTCATCACGATGGCCGTCGAAATGCCGATAATCGCGAGCATCGCTCCGATTGCGACGACCTTCTTCGGGAACGGCCGTCGGGCCGGTCGCTTCCGGTAGTACCGGGCAAGAGGATTCGCCGACACCAGCGGCGGTTGTTGATGATCCGGCGGAGGCGGGACCGAAGTGTCTTCTTCCGCACGCGTTGGTCCGGGGTTCGCGGAATCTTGAGCGGCCACTACTGGATGTCCTTGTCGCCCGGTCTTGAAATGTCCTCGAACGCGGACTTCAGTCGCCGGATTTTCCCCGCCAGGTCGGGATCTTCCTCCGCGAGGCTCTCGAGCATCGCGCGTCCCGTCGCACGCTGGCAGACGTTCAGAATCTCGGCTGCCGCCGGTACGCCACCCGCCCGCTTGTAAGGCTGCTTGACGACAGCCGACATGCGGTCTTCCAGACCCTGCTCGACCTGCCTGACGACGTCGGGGCTGGTCGGGCCCATGTGCGCGATGCGTCGAATCACCTGCAGCCGCCGGTCGGACGGCAGACCGGCGATGATCTGTGCGCCGTAGGAAGCCGACAGGTGGGAAAGGACCAGGGCAATCGTCTGCGGGTGCTCGTCGATCAGAAAGGGCAGCAGGTCCTGCGGATCGAC
The DNA here is from genome assembly GCA_903863885.1 of uncultured Planctomycetaceae bacterium. GTDB lineage: Bacteria > Planctomycetota > Planctomycetia > Pirellulales > Pirellulaceae > CAIPEB01. The sequence goes on from CAIPEB010000151.1 coordinate 11,210, forward strand.
GGCCTTGAGAAAATCGAACGGCCGTCCTTCGACAGTCTGGTGGAGGTTCTCCATTGTGGACGCGGCATTGGAGCCGAGCGCTCTTTCGAGCAAAGTCCTGACTGCGTCCAGTCCGCCGGTGCTTCCCCCCAGCGCGTTCGGGTTGGACTCCGCGAAGGATCTCAGCGCCTGTTCCTGCTCGTAGCCGGTGAATCGTCCGAGCTTTGCGATTTCCAGCGACACCGCCTCCACCTGCCTGGGCTGGAGCCTACCGAGCAGTTGAGCCGCCTCGTCCTGAGGCAGGCTCATGAGCACGATTGCCGCGTTGCGCAGATTAGACACGACTTCGCCTGCTGCCGACCTGGGAATTGCCATCGCGGGTCCGGAAGACTCAGGCCGCTTCGCCGAAAACGCAATCCGACGAAAATGCCCGCAGCACCGTCCCGTGCCTCAGAAATTCATCGGTCGGTGACGCAGCGGAAATCGTATGAAAATCTGCCCGACCCGCAGACTCTGCGCCAAGTTCGGGTTTTTCCCCACACCGGAGGTCGTGCGGTTTAGAAGTGGTTGCACCGTCGTGATTTATGCTTCACTCTCCCGCTGGGAGAGTCGGGCCGAAGGCCCGGAGAGGGCTACCGAGCCGCTAGTCGTAGAATTCAATGCTGGTTCGGAAGACCCTCCCCGACCGCTGCGCGGCC
>CAIPEB010000152.1 GCA_903863885.1 uncultured Planctomycetaceae bacterium
CTACAACGTGCTGCTCAAGTCACGACTGCAGCAGAAAACGGGCGAGACGGAAGCCGAATTCGAACTCCGCCGCATGGAACTGGCCGCCAAGAACAAGAGCGGCCGCTCCACGGCCCAGCGCCAACTGCCCGAATCGGACGAGGAATTCCAGGCGCGACTGGCCGCCTGGTACTCGCGCGACGAAGCCTTCCACCGCGAGCACATTTATCTGTCCGAAGAGCGGCTGGCCATGCTCCAGGAAGAAGTCTGGGAAGTCACGCAGCAGTTTCTGGCGGCCCGGCGCCGCAACAAGTGGCTGATGAACACCGCCAACTGTTTCTCCTACCAGCGTCCCTGCGAGTACCTGCCCTACTGCCAGTCGGGATTCAATCCCAACGTCCGCGACAACCTCTACGACATTGTGCCGCCGCATCAAGAACTGAACTCGTCGGCGGAATCCGCAGCACCCGTGTTTTGAAGGAGCACACCATGACCGTAACTCTACCCACGCAGCGTACGAAGCCAACCACCGAACTCGGCAAGCAGAGCATCCTGCTGTACGGAAGTCCCAAGGCGGGCAAGAGCTCAATGGCAAGTCGGTTTCCCGAGGCCATCTTTTTCGAGACCGAGCCGGGCCTCAACCACCTGGAGGTGTTCAAGATTCCCACGTACACGTGGGAGGACATGCTGGCCGCCTGCAAGTTGATCGCCCAGGGCAATCATCCGTTCAAGACCGTGGTCATTGACACGGTGGACAACGCCTTCAAGTACTGCAGTGACGCCGTCTGTGCGAAAAACGGCATCGAATACGAAGGCGACATGGGCCACGGCAAGGGGTGGGCTCTGGTGAAAAATGAATGGCACCGAGTGCTCACACGCTTGGCCAGCCTGCCGTACGGACTCATCTTGATCTCGCACGCTCAGGACAAGACGGTCGAAACCCGCACGGGCGAGTACACCAAGACGCAGCCCAGTCTGCCGGACCGAGCCCGCCACGTGGTGTTGGGTCTGGTCGACATGATTCTCTACTGCGACGCCGTTCCCCGCAAAGACGCGGCCGGCAACGTCACCATCGACCGCGTGATGCGCACCAAGCCGCATCCGACCTACGAAGCCGGGGATCGCACCGGGCGTCTGCCCGAGGTCTTGCCTCTGGACTACGACGCCTTCGTGAATTCCTTCACGTCCGCTGCTCCCAATTCGGCACCCGGCGCCGCGGCGGACCGTTCCAAGCCGGTCAGCACCTCGAATGGAAAGGGACAGAAAGTATGAATTCCCCCGACAGCTTTTCTCGCGAGTCACACAACATGGATCTGAGCTCGTTCGATGACGATTTCGCCGCTGCTGAAGCGCCCAGCCTCGACGAAGTGCCCGACGGCAAGTACCAGGTGCGGATCGATTCGGTCCGCTTGGATCGCAGCCAGCGGGGCGACCCGATGATCAAGTGGGATCTGATGGTGATCTCGGGCGTGTTGGCCGGCCGGCACATTTTCAAGAACTCTGTGATCACTCCGGCGGCCTTGCCGTTCGTGAAAGGGGACCTCACCACGCTGGGATTGGTGCTGGACAAATTCAGCGATCTGTCCGAGCGCCTCGAGGAACTCCTGGATGTGACGCTGGAAGTTACCAAGCGGACCCGCGGCGATTACACGAACGTGTACTTCAATCGCCGGTTCCAGATCGCCCAGGGCGACGCGCCTCCCGCGGCGCCGGAGGGCACGCCTTTCTAGCAACTCGGAATCCGGCAGCCGGCGCATCCCTTGCAACTCACGGGTGCGGCCGGGGCGGGATGGCGTGCTCGCAGGCACAACCAACGTGGAGATTTGCCGGATCTCCGCCGTGTCTGCGGGTCGGACTCCCTGGGCCCGCCCCGGTTTTTTCTCTCGTACTGCTTCGCTCACACGGAAGGCCACCCGCATGACGTTTCGCATTGTCGTCGATACGCGCGAAAAGGAAGCGTTTTCGTTCTCGTGTCCCGTGCTGCCCTGCAAACTCGAGGCGGGCGATTACTCGGTGGAAGGATTCGAGTCGCGTCTGGCTGTGGAACGTAAAAGTCTGATCGATTTCTCGCACACCGTGATTCATGACTTCACGCGGTTCGCGGCGGAACTCAAGAAGCTGTCCGGCATGGAAGCAGCGTGCATCGTGGTGGAGGCCGACCTCGACGCAGTGCTTCGCGGCCGGCATGTCGAGACGCTGCGGGGTGTCGATCCGCAGTCCTTACTCGGGGCGACGGTGCACATCGGCATGCAGTACGGCGTACCCGTCCACTGGTGCGGGTCGAGACAGGCGGCTCGCGCTTTCACCGAAGCGTTTCTGCGGGGGTTCGTGCGACACATCGCCCAGCGCGGAGGTGTGGCCCATGTCTGAATCCATCTGCGGAACCGTCGATCGTGTTTACTTTGCCAGTCCCAAGTTCTCCGCCGGCGTGCTCGAAACTCAGACCGGTCAACAGATCCGCTTCCGTGGTCCGTTTTGTGCCAATGTCGGCGATCTGGTCACGCTGGTCGGACGCTGGAAGGAGGATTCGAAATACGGCCGGCAGTTTGTCGTGCAGAATCTGAGCTACCAGTTGCCCGACAGCACCGAGGGACTAGTGCAATACCTGGCCAAGCACCCCGCGTTCGTCGGGATCGGCGAAGCGACAGCGCGCAAGATCGTGCGCCATGCCGCCAGCGCTGAGAACCTCGATCGATTGATCCGCCAGGATGTCGACGAACTGCACCGGCAACTTCGCATCCCCCGCGCCACGCTCGTGTCGCTCCGGGAAGCCTGGATTGCTCACAGCGCCGAAAACGAAGTCCGCACTTATCTGGCACAGTTCGGGCTGACTCCCCACCAGACGGACACGCTGTTGTCCACATTCGGCCACGCGGTGGTGGGCGTGCTGCGGGCCGATCCGTATCAACTGATCCGCTATGTGTCGGGTTACGGATTCAAGAAAGTTGACAAGATCGCTCGAGCTTTGGGCACACCCAAGGACCACGCGGGACGGATCGAAGCCGGACTTCTGTATCTGGTGCAGGACGAGTTCTCGAATGGTCACACCTGGATCGCCGGCGCGGACCTGCTCGACAAAGCAAACACGCTGTTGCTGCTGGACACGCTGGACAGCCGCGACGTGATTCGCCGTACGGGCGAGCGATTGCTCGCGGATCAGCAACTGATCGCGGACGGCACCGCCGTGACCACCGCGGACATGCTGGTGGTGGAACAGGAAATTTCCCGCACTTTCCACCGACATGGCCACGACGAGCGTCCTGTGCGCGTTCCGCCCACGTGGATGGACGGGCTGAAAGCGAAGCAGGTCGATGCGTTCCGACTGGTGCTCAAGCACGCCATCGTGACGATCTCCGGGGGCGCCGGCGTCGGCAAGAGTCATCTGTTGGCGCGCTTGGCGGGTGCCTTCCGCGAGGCTCGCTACAACGTCGCACTCTGTTCGCCCACCGGGAAAGCCGCCCAGCGGATCGAGGAACTCGTCCGCAAGCAGGGGCTGGAACTCGAAGCTAAGACATTGCATCGGCTGCTCGGTTATGACGGGCATGAGTTTCACACGCAGCAGTTGGACTGCGACGTGCTCTTCCTCGACGAAGTCGGGTTCGTCGATGTTCGGCTGATGGCCGAGTTGCTGAAACGCGTGGACTTCGCGCGAACGCGACTGGTGCTGTTCGGTGACCACAACCAGTTGCCGCCCGTGGGACCCGGCAACGTGCTCCGCGACATCATTCAGCATGACCTTGTGCCCCGCATCGTACTCGACGAAGTCATGCGTCAGGCCGGCGTATTGAAAGCGAACAGCACCGCCGTGCTCTCACAGGTGATCGCCCCTTCTGCCCC
>CAIPEB010000153.1 GCA_903863885.1 uncultured Planctomycetaceae bacterium
ACCCCGCCAATCCGGACGCCCCCCACGCCGAACCCGCCGGGCCGGACGGCCCGGCCCCTTACGTCTGAACTGCAGGTACCTGAAAAGCAACATGAACAGCAACGGGAAGAACATGTAGAATTGCTCTTCCACGGAAAGCGACCAGTAGTGCAGGAACGGCTGTGCATCGGGAGATAGTTGGAAGTAGTTGCCCTGAAGCATGAACTTCAGATTCGCGACTGACAGTGTCGCTGCCACGAGATTCGCACCGGCCGATGCGAGATCCTGCCCCAAGTAGATCATGGCGGAGCCAGCCACCGTTGCCAACGCGACGACGAAAAACGCCGGAAAAATCCGGGCAATGCGACGCTGGTAGAAGGCCGCCAGGCTGAATTTATCCGCCCGGCAGTCTCTTGCGATTATCGAGGTTATTAGATAGCCGGATATCACAAAGAATATGTCGACGCCGACAAACCCGCCGGGCAGCCACCGACGGCTCAGATGGAAGATGAATACGGAAAGCACCGCAATGGCACGAAGACCATCGATCGCAGGTCGGTATTGAAAAGAGGCCATGGCGTCTGTGACTGTCACTCCGTCCGCAGTCGCGACGGATCATTCTCGGCCGATACTCTCGGGGCGACTCGGGCCGCGAATAACCGCACGCAACCGTTACAGCCTGCGAATGCCTGCCAAAGAGCGTTGGAACGAATTACCGCCGGCGGCCGCCAATTACTTCGCGGTATTTCCCGCCAAAGAACCCGCCAACTTCGCAAAACTTGCGGCAAACAGCCCTTCCAGATCTCTCTCGCGCCGGGACAATCCCTCCGGCGAACCCGTGGCCACTACCTGCAGCTGGTAGTTCGGACGGCCAAACCCCAACTGACTCGCCTGGCGCGCCAGTCGCAATTTGAGGCCCGTCAGCCAGTCCGCAAACGCCGGGTCTTTGCGGCTTGGAGCTGGAAGCATTTCTCCCGACGAGTCAAACAGGTTGAAAAACACAACACCGTACTCGATCTCGGGTTTCTCGATCTTGAATCGAATGACTTCCGCGGTCCGCGATACTCCGCTCTCTTTGGCACTCCGGACTTCCCAGTCCGCCACCTTCCAGCCGGCCCCCTCGTAACAGACGGTCAGGTTGTGCCATGCCTGAAATGGAAAATCGAACGACACCGTTGCGATAAGATCTCCCTTCCGGTACGTCCATGAACACCAACGCGGACCATGGGTCGGATCTGAACTCTGCGTGCCCTGCTGGAACGTAATCTGCTCCCAACCCGCAATCTGCGACGGCAGCAACGCCTGGCTTAGAACCACATTCGTCAATCGCGAATCGTCCTCACGATACTGCCAGAACATCGCCCCCGCGACTATCGTCGATGGAACGCCCACCGGAACGAGAACAGCCAGGGCGGCCAACCAGGATGTGCAGATCCGCAGGCGGCCGTCAGTTACATCGGCCTGCGCGGCATTGGTTGTCCCCTGTCCATCGGTTGCCGGTGCCGCGCGACGGCGGACGCCCGCAGCCGAACCCAGAAAGAAAAGCAGCAGTCGGTCCGTGCAGAACAGCACGAGCATCCCAAGCACGAAGACCAAGAGCCCCAACAGATCGTGTTTCCATCCACGGGCGACGTCAATTCCGAACAGCAATTGCGACAGAACCACCGACACGATCCGCAATACGTTCATCGCGCCGGACCATACGATCGAACTGAGAATCAGCATGATCGCATGTATCGCACCGCGACGCTCGAAGACGACGAAGATTGCGGCCAGAGCGAGCATGGCGAATAACGACCGCACGCCACTGCATGCTTCTTCGATGAGGAACTTCGCCCCCGGCATTTCGATGATGTGTCCGGACAACATGTGGCGGACGTTAAAGAAGTCCAGCAGGAGGCTCGCCCATCGCGACGAGATATCCTGCAATTCAATCACGAGCGCGTCATCCATGCGCATGGGTAATGGCAACATCAGCAACAGCAACAACGTGACCGGCAGGAATCTGAACGCGCCGCGACCGCGCCAGTCCAGCAGAAACGCCGCTGTGGCGACGCACGTCGCCGCAAACGCAAGCCACGGCGACTTCAAGACCGCCGCGCCGGATCCGAGAACGACACTGGCGATCAACAGCCCCCAGCTCGCCGCAGTCGTCAGCTGCGTCCGCTGTACCTCGCGCAGTGACCAGCGAGTCCAAAGCAGCACTCCCACCGCCACGAGCACCAGCGGAAAATGCTGATATCGCTCGTCCATCCCCAGGTTGCGCAGATGAACCAGAGTCAGCGGCAAGAAACTCAGTGCGACAATTACTGCAGGCGCGTATTTCATGCTTTTCCCGCGGCCATGCGAGGCCATTTCAGCCGCTTTGCAGTCCACCACAAACCTCCTCCTGCCGCCGCGCCGGCGATCCACCAGACTCCATCGCCGTAGACAAGCCAGTACGCGACGAGCTTCACATACTCCGTCGTGATCGTTCGAAATCCGCGCTCGGTCTCCCACCAACGATCGGTGTCAAAGTCGGGGTTTGGCGCGGAGACCATGATAGCCCGTCCTGCCGCAACTCCCAGTCCGGCTCGAACCGCAAGCCGTGCCCTCCGCGTGTGATATCCATTGGTCACGAACGCAAGTTTCGCATCCCGAAAATCCTCCAGATATCGGGCGACCAGCTCAATATCACCGGCCGTGCTCCCACTTGCCCCCTGGAGCAGGACGATGCTGTCGTCCGGCACCTTGCGGTACCGCAGCACGCGACGAATTACCTCATGAGCGGGCACGGCAATTCCGTCCTCTGCGTCCGGACCGAGAACTGTTGCCGGCACAAGAACCTTGCGCGCCAAGCCCGCATTGAACAGCGCGGCCGCGACAAACGGCCGGTGCTCTTCGCCGCCTGGCAGCGTTACAACGAAGTCAACCTGCTCCGGCATCGAGCCCACGTCCAGCCAATGCGCAAGCGGCGGCAAAACGACTTTGCGGCCTTCGTAGAGAATTGCCCCAAGCAAAGCCGCAATTACAAGCGACGCGAGCACGATCACGGATGCACGACCGCGCCCATCCGCGCTCATCCTTGCCTCGACATCTTCTGCTGCAGCGAACGCTCGTACTCATCCGGATCCCACCGGTCTTCGTAGCGCGATGCGGGCGGGCCGGCGATGCGGTGATAAACGAATGACAAGTATGCGCTGAGGCATTCTTTAATCCCCATGCGGGACCGCCACCAGTTCGTTTCGTCGAATCGCCGATCCTTCAGCGATTTGATATGCACGCGGCCCGCTACCGTTGGCGAGACCTGCCGGTCGAGCACGTATCGGACGGTCGAACTGCAAAACCGGGATGTCAGCACCACGACGCATCCGGCGTCTTCCCGGGAGACCCAATCGCCGAGAACACGCACGTCGTCCCAATCATCCCGATAAGCTTCCGACTCGAGTGTTACGATCGCTTCGCGAGGCACGCCGGCTTTGATGATCTGCTCGATTTCAACCTCGTTTTCGCACCGAATTATTCCGGCTGTTTCAAGTCGAGACCGAGCGTGCTTCAGCACAACGACGCGGCACTCACGCTTTCCCTTCGCCAATTGCGCAACATACTCGTACCTCTTGTCGCCGGAAAATGTGACCACCGCGTCCGGCGCCGACGCGGCCTCATCTGCAACCAGGACCTCGCCGACGGCCTGCAGGCACTTCGGCGCCAACCAAATACTCAGCGCCCCCGCGACGATCAAACCGACGGCACAACGCCGCAATCGCCGTGACTTCACCGCGGCCCCGTGCAAGTCCTCAGTCATCCGCGGCCTCTCTCCTCGACCCGCTTCCGAAACTGCTCGGGAAAGTCGGAGCGATTCCGATCGATCAGGTGCCTTCCCAGTACCAGCACGTCCATGTCGGTCCGCAGGAAGCACGATATGGCCTCCGGCGGGGTGCGGACAATCGGTTCGTTCTCGTTCAGCGACGTATTCAGGATGATCGGGACCCCCGTCCGTCTGTGGAATTCCGAGATCAGCGCGTGGTACAGGGGATTGGTCTTCCTGGAAACGGTCTGGAGCCTGCCGCTGCCATCCACGTGCGTCACCGCCGGAATGATCGATTGCTTCTCCCTCCGTATCGGAAACACCTTCTCCATGTAGGGCGTTGCTTCGTCGATCTCGAACCACTCGCCGACATGCTCTTCGAGAATGCTCGGAGCAAACGGTCGGAACTTTTCGCGGAACTTGATCCTCAGGTTGATGATATCCCGCATGTCGGTCCGCCTGGGATCAGCCAACAGCGACCGATTGCCCAACGCCCTCGCCCCAAATTCCATCGGTCCTTGAAACCAGCCGACGACTTTCCCATTCAGCAGCTGCCCCACCGTGCTGGCGATCAATTGCGGTTCCGGCATCGTCTCGCAAGGCAATCCGGCTTCACGGATCGCCCGCAGGCAATCCGCGTCGCCCGATGCGCAGCCCCAGTACGCGTGATCCTGCACAAACCGGCGAGGCATCCCCAACGCCCGGTTCCACACGTAAAAGGCGGCTCCGAACGAGGTGCCGTTGTCGGCGGCGCCCGCCGGCAGGTAGACCTGTTCGAATGGAGTGTGCGTCGTCACCTTGCCATTGGCGACGGAGTTCATTGCCACGCCCCCAGTGAGACAGACATTGCGACAGCGAGTCCTGTCGTGCAGACACCGGAGCAGGTGCAGGATGATCTCTTCCGTTACCACCTGCAGAGACTTCGCAATATTCTCGTGGCGCTGCGTGAGTTCTTCCCGGCTGTTTCGCGGAGGTCCGAGTTCCCTTTCCAACCGCTTCGAATGGAACACCTCAACCACCGGGGCGCCGTCGTTCCAGGCCATGCGTATTCCGCGCCGGTGATGCGTGAAATAGTCGAGATTCAGTTCAAAAGTCCTGCCCTTGGGCCGGATAACGCGCCGGAAGAAATCGACAAACTCCGGCTCGCCGTACGGGGCCAGTCCCATGACTTTGTACTCGTCGCCGTAATACGGAAAACCAAGATACATCGTCATCGCGGTGTACAGGAAACCGAGCGAATGGGGGAAGTACACGCGGTCCAGGTCGACCCACGAAGTGCCGCGGCCCATCGCGGTCAACACGCTTGTGAAATCGCCCATGCCGTCGATGGAAAGAACGGCGGCCTCCTCGAAAGGAGACATCAGGAACCCCGCAGCCACGTGCGTCTGATGGTGTTCGACGCGATGAAAGCGGGCTTTGACCTCGCCCCGGGGAATTCCAACCGCCTCGGCAAACTGCGAATCGATCCCCAGTGCCTTGCCCTGCCGGCTCACGCGGTCAATGATCGCCTTGAACGAAGGACGATGCACCGCAACAAATGCGAGGCGTTTCAGCAGGTTCGCCCGCGGATTAAACGACACGGCGACATGGGCCAGATCCCTCGCGTCGACACCCTGGGACCCCAGGCACCAGCGGATCGATTCAGCGGGAAAGCCGGCCCAATGCTTGACTCGATTGAAGCGTTCTTCCTCGACGGCGCAGACCAACTCGCCGTCGCGCACGAGGGCCGCCGCCGCATCCCCGTGATACGCATTGATTCCGAGTATGTGAACGCATCTACTATTACCCATTTCCGCCACCCGTGATACTCGCTGAGCTGAATCAGTTCCGAGTGCTTAAGATCGGCAAGTTCTCTTCGCGGGCCTTACGAAGTGATTGCCGAGTCCGATTCCCGAAACAAGCCAGCCGTTACGGCCTCGCCGTCATGTGTAACTGCCGTTTCGGCCGGTCTCGTCGCCGGCATCCGTTGAATGCCTGCTTGGAATCACCTGCCACCTGCCGCTCCCAACGCCTGGACTCTTGACATTTCGCTTGGCACGGCGATGAAGTTCGTCGCCGCGCTTTCCTCAAACGCTTCGGCGAGGAAAGGCAAACCAGCACGTGTCGACGAAAAAGGGAGCCCGAAGATCCGGTAGTCTTGCCTTAGAAAGAATTCGAACAGCCCCGACCGCTCACTGACTTTGTTCGACTCAAAGATAACGCGAGGCCGAAGCGTGCGAAGCGTATCCTCTCCACCGCGCAGCACCGACAGTTCGCTCCCCTCCGCATCGATCTTTACCAACCCCGGCCCGCTCCCGAAGCGGCCGCTATAGGCGTCAAGCATCCGCACTTCAACATCCCGCCGTATCAATTCATGCGAACCGGCCAACTCTTCGATTACGCACTTGTCAACCGACCCCAACCATGTGTCCCGCGTGGGATAAGCCAGTTCGAGGACCCCGGGCCGTTCTCCGAGGGCTACCGGTTCCAACGCCGGCTCCACATGGTTCATCCGGCACAACTCAAGAAAGCAATCATGGCACGCAACGTTCGGCTCAAAAGTCAGAGTTCGCACATTGTGCATTAGAAACAGCAGGGAATGCGTGCCGTAATTGGCTCCAACATCCACGAACCATTCCGGCGAACTCGGCGATTCAAGTAATGCCCTGTACGTTTCCTTCACATCGATATCGTGCCCCGTGATCGACACCGCAGAATCCCAGTCAAGCCAGAACCTGTCCGCCCTGAGCGGCATTACGATCGTTTTCCCAGCAAAACGGACTATCCAGATTCCATCGCGTCGGGGAACGCGACCGTCGCGAAAGATCTTCGAAAATTCCTGATGGAACTTCGCCCTCTGCGTGGGCGGCAGCCTGAGATAGATGAAGTTGACCACTTTCCTTGTTGACGCGAAGAAAACGCCCATGCGCACGAAACGACGCATAACCCGCATTGTCAGACGCGCCAACTTGCTCATATTATTTTCCACTATCGTCTGGGTCCTCGAACACCGCTCTTCACCAATCGTAGCCGAGCTTCCGCAGCGTCGGCTCGATGACGGGTCTGATCGACTGCAGCGATTCTGCTTCGAGTTCATTTTGCCATGCGTCGCGCCGCGACGGCTTCGCTGTTCGTGCCAAATACTCGGCAACCGGCGCAAGATCGCAGAACGGCAACTGCGACGCGCAGGCCCCCAGAACTTCACGAGGAGCCGCAACGAGTTCCTCGTACCGCAGCACCAGGCGCCGATCCGAATCGAGTTGCGCA
>CAIPEB010000154.1 GCA_903863885.1 uncultured Planctomycetaceae bacterium
AGATCATCCAGTGGCGGGCCACGCTGAAAGGCAAACGGAAACGGGAGGCTTCTGATCGGTTGATGAAGTTCGTCTCGGCGCGTCAGGAAATGATCCGGTATCCGAAGTTCCGCGAGCGTGGGTGGCAAATCGGCAGCGGTCCGACCGAATCTCAGTGCAAGCTGTGCACAAAACGACTCAAGGGCTATGGCCGTCGCGGGGACCGGCCCAATGCAACAGCCGTGGCGGCCTTGGACACACTGGACAGGAACGGCCAATGGCCGCAAGTCTGGCCCAACGCCTGCCCCGCCGAGGCTTAGGGCCGCCAGGATGTTTGGTCACGCACAACCGGTCGGGCGATTGGAGGACGTGCCCTTAATCTGTTACGATTGTGACGAATCGGCCCGCCGGACTCGGAAGTTGCCGGCGATGCCTGCACAGACCCCGCACGATTTTTGGGAGGTTTCCCGATGAAACGCCGTGATCTCTTGAAGGCCGCCTCTGCAGCAGCTGTCGGATGCCTGGCATTTCCGTTGCGTTGGACGTTCGCGGCCGATGGCCGAAAGCAGCGCATTCTGTACTTCACGCGCAGCGCGGGATTCGAACACTCGGTCGTGCATCGCGACGGTGACAATCTGAGCCATTCGGAAAAGATCATGATCGAACTCGGTCAGAAGACGGGCTTCGACGTGGATTGCTCCAAAGACGGCAGCCTGTTTGACGGCGACTTGAACAAGTATGACGCCATCGCGTTTTACACGTCGGGCGATCTGACCCAACCGGATGCATTGAAGACTCCTCCGATGACACTCAAGGGAAAAAAGAACCTGCTGGACGCGATCGCCGGAGGCAAAGGATTCATCGGATTCCACGCCGCGACCGACAGCTTCCATTCGCCGGGCCCGGGCAATGAAAACACCGAAGTCATCGATCCCTATATCCAGATGATCGGCGGCGAGTTCGTCAGCCACGGACCGCAGCAGGACGCCAAGATCACTCTGGCCGCCAAGTTTCCGGGCGCTCCGCCGATCGAGGTGGGGCAAAGCGTGTCGCTCATGGAGGAATGGTACGCCTCCAAGAACTTCGCCAAGGACATGCGGGTAATCCTCATCCAGGAAACAACCGGCATGCAGGGCGATGTCTATCAGCGTCCGAACTTCCCCTGCACCTGGGCTCGCAAGCACGACAAGGGACGCGTGTTCTACACCTCGCTCGGACACCGTGAAGATGTTTGGACCAACCCGATGTTCCAGGCATTGACGCTCGGCGGTCTGGCCTGGGCGATGGGCAATGTTGAAGCCGATGTCACGCCGAACTTCGATCAAGCCACCCCGCAAGGCCGGCAGATGAAGCGGTGAGAATAGTCTGGAGTCCGGAGTCTGGAGTCTGGAGTAAGGCAAATACGGGCTGCCACCCGGAAGAGTCCGGAGCAAGGCAAGTACCGATCCACTCTCCGGCATCCGACTACCGCCACGACCGACTGCCGACTTTTTTTCCAATCTCGGCGTGCGCGCTGGCTGCCAGCGTCGTTTGATACTCTGAGTCGGCGCGCAATGAGGTGCGCTGCGGAGCGTTGAGCCGGTTGGGAAAGCTCGAAGCACACGATTTGACCGCGTCGCGGGCGCAGAAGGGGAAGGATCGTGAGCGCAGGCAGTTTAAATGCGGCAGGTTTATCTCTGGAGCAACTCGTCGCGCTGAACGACGAAATGGCCGCGCTGGTACGC
>CAIPEB010000155.1 GCA_903863885.1 uncultured Planctomycetaceae bacterium
AGCGCGTCGTCCGGTAGCCCGGCCAGGGCCTCGGTCATCTGTGATGGCGTTGTCCATCCGGCCACGTCCGTACGCGCCGTCGCCAGGCTTTCGCGAAACCCGAACGGGCTCTGGTTCAGTAGCCGCGGGTCTTTCGACAGCGCCCCGGTGAACTCGACTCCCTCGGAACCGAACGCCGGGTCGATCACGCCTTCCAGCAGCATCTCGCGAATCGTCTTCTCGTCGTGGCGCAGGTTCCACGCATCCTTGGCGTGCTTCACGTAGGACGCCACGTCGGCAGGCCCGGCGATCTCCCCGGACGCCGCCAGGTTGACGAACTGCCCGGAGTACCAGTTGCGAATCCAGTTCGCCGGGTGCGCCGTCACTCCGACCTTGAACATGCGGTTCATGCTGTCGATCGCGTCACCGATAAGCGACTGGAACTCCGTGCTGGTCGATGCCTCCATCATGCCGGCTGTGGCGTTGGCGAGGTTTGCCGGGACAGCGTACTGCGCCGCCTCCGCCGCGCCGCCATTGATTCCAAACTTGCGGGCGAAGTATTCCAGGGCCTTGTCCTTGTCGAGCCCGGCCGTCTCGAACGCATCGCCAAGGCTCATCATCTCGTCCGAGCGCCATGATCGAGTCTGGGCTCGCCGGCCCCAGCGTCCGTTGCGAAACGTCGGCTTCCACGACACAGGGTTGGGGACTCCGCCTCCGGAGAAGTCCTGGGCGAACTGCTTGAACGTCTCATGAATCGCCTCCGCCGTCTTGTTGACCTTGAACTGCCCGGACATGCTGTCCAGTTGGTCTTGCAGCGTCTGCCGCGTGAACAGTTCCTTGGGCTTGTGCTGGTGCAGCCACTTCGCTAAGTCCTTGGAGTGCCGATCGAGCGACTTCAGTTTGCTGTCAGCGAGAGCCTGTGCTTTTGCTGCCTTCTCAGCAGGCGTTACCTCCGGCATCTTGGCGATTTCTTTGAGTTCGTCCGCGGCCTTGTACTCGTCGTCGAGCCACTGTCCGTACTTGCGGCGGACGTTTGCTGCCGTTGCCGCAAGGTCCGGCGACTTCTTCGCTGCGGTCCCGGCGGCAGGCGCTGTGTACGCCCGCACTGTGTCGTCGGCTGCCATCGTGTTAACGATCCGCGTGTACACGTCGGCGATCTCCGGCGACCGCCCGATCTGGCTCGGCCCGACCGTGCCCATGACTCGGCCGCCGCGCAGTGCTTCCACCTTGATGGATCGGATGGCCGCGTCGTCCAGGAACCGCGGGGCGTAGGTTTCGATCCAGCCGATTTTGCCGCCCATGTTGACCAAGTGGTCGCGCGTGGCGGTGTTCACGTCCGCGAGTTTCTTGGCAAAGTTCAGCGTCTCCTGCTCCATCGGCAGGGATTGGCCGGTCGCACCGAGCGTTCCCGGCGCCAGTCCCATGCGGCGCTCAGCAGCGGCCCGAACTTCCTGGATGCCTTCGGCGTACTCCGTGGCCCGCGGCTTCTTCTTCCCAAGGAACTCCTCGCTAAACCGGATTGCGTCATCGGCCAACGCCGAGATGTCCTCGTCGGCCAGTCCCGACGTACCGAAGTGCTGGCGGAATCCTTCCGTGATCGTCTTGGCTTCATCGGCGAACTCGATCGCCTTCCAGCGGGCGTCACGGCGTGCGCCGGGCATCAACGCGTGGCGGACTGTGGCGATCTTCTGTCGCCACTCCGGAAAGAATCCACCGACCGAGGCGTCGAACGCGGCCCGGACGGCGCGGACGGGAGCGGTTCTGCCGAGCGCGGCTCCGGCGGTGTCGAGCGCGCCTGCCAGCGGCAGCCCGA
>CAIPEB010000156.1 GCA_903863885.1 uncultured Planctomycetaceae bacterium
CGATCTCCCGAAGATGAATTCGAGGATGACGAAGAAGCTCCTTAGCCGAGCTGCAACGATCCGCTATGATGCGTCGGTCGCACGCTGCGCGATCGGGCACCGTGCTTGAACGGCGGGTCATGCGTCGGGACGGCCGTCGCCCCCCTCCCTGGCCAACATCGTCGCCGCGCTTTCGTACGTCAGCATTTTTCGTCCGCAGTACCGACACACCTTCCGCCGCCGAATCCGCCCGTCACGCAGCGGCTCGGTGTGCGTCACGTGGAAATGCCGACATCCACAGGTGGGGCAGGCAATGCCCACGTCGTTGCGACTGCTTGGTGTTCGTTTCATCGCCGCCGCCCCCGCTGCAAGTCCGCGAAACTCACACGGGCCCGTTGGGGCGGCGCCACATCGCCCGTGCTTTGCAGTGACACGCCCTGCATCGAAGCCGCCACCGCGCAGCCCACCAGTCCATCGAGCCAGTGATTGTCCACATGCTCGGGGCGCAATTTCCATTCATCGACCGTTCGGCCGCGGCCCTCGGTCTTGACGCGGTACTCGGCGGTCAGGTGTTCGGCGAAGAGGCGGTGCATGTCCGGGTTATCTCCGAACAGTGACAGGCAACTGCGGTCGCCCAGCGGCACCGCCAGACGAGTCTGACAGAAACTCTTCCAGTAGTTCGTGTCATACACCACGTGCCGCACGGCCCGCTTGCCCTGCACATTGGGCACCCGCCAATTCAATCCCACCCGATCCCCGGGGCGCCGGCGATACTCGGAGAACGGCTGGCTCGATGCGCCCACGAATCGCCCGTGGCTGGGCATCACCACGGACGCATGCGACGATTGCCGGCAGAACTGATAGACCAGATCGGTGGAAGAACCCCAGTTAGCGTCGATCAGACAGCGATCGATCCGCAGCACGGCGCCGTCATCGCGGCGCCACTCCCGTCCCAGGTAATCGGTGGTCAGTCGTTCCAGACCGGCGTAGATCGCCCCCTCCAGACCGCTGGCGCGCGTGGCCAGCAGCAACGTGTGACGGGCATCCCTCAGCGTGAAATAGGGACGCTTCTGATCGGGGTACGTCCCGTAATCCAACACATAACCCGTGAAATCGTTTTCCCACGCCGCGACCACGTAAAACAACAGATTGGCCTGCACGTCGACGAACATCGTGAGATGGTTGGCGCCGATCGGTACTTCGCCCCGCGGCATGCGGTGGAGTTTTCCGGCGATCTGGTCCGCCGTGAGTTCTTCCGATTCCGAAACTTCTTCGAGCAACGGTTCGTTTTGGTACTCGGCGTGAAACGCTGCTTCGTCCTGCAGCTTCAAATTCATCGCATGCTGGATTGCCGACAGTTCGTCGTGATTGAACCGCTCCGGCCAGGCTATGCTGGCTCCTGCGTCCATCGCCTGGCGGTGCTGCGCGTAGTACTCGGTGGCCAGCCGGATATCTCCGTGCATGCGCAGACTTTCGGCGCGCAGTTCCGCGTACCGCTGCCAGCGTTTTTCATCGAGGGGAAACGCATAGACCATCTTGGTGCGCTCGCCGTTCCATTCCGGGTGTCGATCGCGGCTGAGAATGGTATCCGCCATGTCGCCCGGCCGGATCACGGTGCAGGGCATGATGCCCGAGATCTTTTTGCCCGGCCCGGCCAGCCCCAGCACGGCGCCTGCCAGAATCGCTTCGCGCGTCGCGCACTGCGACAGCGAGCGCGCGGACTCGTCGGTTTGCGGGTCGTCGATCACCACGAGGCTGGGCCTCACCGTCTTGCCGTCGGACCGTTTGTATTTCATGCCGCGGATCCGGCCCGTGATGCCGGCCACCTTGATGATGGCCCCGCTGGCCATGCTTTCGGGCATGGTGGGCAGCACGACCTCGCGGGCCGTCCAGCCGATATGGGTGCGCTGCCCCTGATAGAGCTGACCGTTGCAGCGATTGGCGATGCCGTCCAGACTCTGGATGGGATAAACGACTTCCGGGTAGTCGGCCAGCAGCAGATCATTGCCGTCGAGTTCCGTCTTGATCGCGTCGAGCATGTCCATCGCGTGCCCTTCGTCGCTGCCGATAAGACAGACGAAGTCGCGATGACCGTTCAGCACGGCCCAGATGCAGGCCGTCTCACAGATGGACGAGTTGTGGGTGGGAACCATCTTGCGGCCGGCGAGGTACATCCGTGAAGCAGAGTCCACCTGCACGCAGCGGACCGGAACACTGGGGACCGGCTCGATCGATACGATCTGACGATGCCCGCACGCGCCGCGCGACTTCGGACGGGGATGCAAGTGTTGCCGTTTCCGTCGCAAGCGAAAAACGGGCAACTCCTGGAACGCCGAGAAGTGATATCGCAGGTAGGGACCAAACGTGCGACCGCCCCGCCTGACAAATCGAGTCGAACGATTCCATTTCAGACCCAGCCCGGAGAGCAGGTCACCCAGATCGCGACCCAACCGATCGTCCTTGAGCGTGATCTCACAGCCGCCCCGAGGATTGACGGACCCGTCGGTGTCCATGAGGCCTTGCAGTAACGCCAACCGCTGCCAGGGAGCGGACCGCAGGTAGGACCACGGAATGTGCTTGTTGTGCAGCACGCCGACGGTCTGCAACCGTACCAACAACGATGACCGGCGACCTTGCCGGATGGAATCCCAACGCCCCAAGGAGCGGATTCCCGCAACGGACTTCTCGCTCAACCCCGCCCACTCAGCCGCCTGGGAACCGGGGACGCAGCACTGCAGCGCGGCCTGAGCGATGCGTATGCGGCGCGTCTTGTCGCGATTCGCCTTATGCCCCTTTCCCACGACGAGTACGACAGCCTTTCCCCTGCGATCTCGTGCCTTACATGACTCACCACACGCGCGGAATTCGGCGGTCAGTTCGTCCGCGTCGTCGGCATGGACGGTGATGGTGTTGCCGGCGCGACTGCCGTTGCCCAACCAGCAACCCATGAGGTAGGGATCGATCTCCAGGTCTTTCTCCGGAATTTGGAGCGGGGGAACCACTTTGACACGATAGCGTCGCTCAGGATCCGGACGCCGCTGTGGCAGCAGCACGCGGCCGTACATCGAGCCCGTC
>CAIPEB010000157.1 GCA_903863885.1 uncultured Planctomycetaceae bacterium
TCTTTTCTCGAGCAAAGACGGATGCCAGCAACTGATCATACCCACACCAACGTTATGGGGGTTCCGCAACAAGCATCGTTTGCAGGGCCTGCTTCAAACCCAGATTGACAAGCGAGGTATTCCATTCAGACGAGGATTTGCTTGTGACTACAAATTCTTTCGAGGAACAAAGATTGCCGAACCAGGCGGTCGAGGGTACGGCTCACCCGGGGCGGGTTCGCCGTCCCCTCACCGCTGATGTTGAACGGAACCGCTTCGCGGAGGAAGAGATTCGGAGAGGAGATGGGGAAATAGGGACCGGAGATCTGAGGAAGGTGTGGGACCGTTTCGCGACGTAAGTTGCGAGGCGGTTTTGTATTTCTCAGGGGGTAGATTGACTCCGACGGACCTTGGCACGAAGCCGGGGAGACCGAAACACGGGAGTCAGTCATGTCGGCGTTACGCGAGGCGGTGTTGTTGCAGATGCGGTTGCGGGGGTTTGCGCAGAAGACGGTGGATGCGTACATCCACGCGATGGTGCAGTTGTGGGAGTTCTTCAAGCAGCCCCTGGAGCGGCTGAGCTGCGAGGAAGTGCAACGCTTTCTCGACGAAATCATCACGGTGCGCAAGCTGGCGTGGGCGACCGTGAATGTGTACTTCAGCGCGTACCGCTTCCTCTACGAGCAGGTGCTGAAGTGGCCGGAGCATGAGTTCTCGATTCCGCCGCGCGGTCGCAGCGGCACCCGGCCGGGCGTGCTGAGTTTGCCGGAAGTCGAGCGGGTAATCGAGGCGCCGCGTGGCATCAAGCATCGTGCTCTTTTGGCCATGACCTATGGGTCAGGGTTGCGCGTGAGCGAGGCGGTGCGGGTGAAGATCGCCGACATTGACCGCAGCCGGATGATGTTGCGCGTCGAGCAAGCCAAAGGCCACAAGGACCGCTACACAGTACTCTCGCGCCGCGCGCTCGGCCTGTTGGAGGACCTGTGGCGCCGGGAACGGCCGGCGGAGTACTTCTTCACCAACCATGACCGCGTCAAACCGATCTGTGTTGGCACCGCGCAGGCGGTGTATTACGAGGCATTGCGCCGCAGCGGCGTGCGCCGCGTCGGCGGAATCCATGTGCTTCGTCATTGCTTCGCCACCCACCTCATGGACGCTGGCGTGGACATCTACACGATCAAGCGTTGGATGGGCCATACCGCGCTGGTGACGACCGGGCGCTACATGCACGTGACGGCTGAGCACCTGGCCAAGGTGAAGAGCCCGCTCGACACCCTGCACGACAAGGCATAAGTCATGTCCGCCGCCCTTCGGGTGGCGGACGTGATCCGGTCCTGCTGGGAGTCGTACAACCGCGCCTATTCCTTGCCGCCGCACGTCGTGAAGGCCGTGGGGCACATCTTGCGCTGCCGCACAGCCGCGCTGGGGGGACACATCCACCAGTGCGACCAATGCGGCAGCGAGGTGCCGGTCTATAACTCCTGCCAGACCCGGCACTGCCCCACCTGTCAAACCAGCGCGAAAGAGAAGTGGCTCGACGCGCGCCTCTCGGAGGTGCTGCCCGTGCAGTACTTCCACGTCGTGTTCACCCTGCCGCACGGGCTCAACGCGCTGATCGATGCCAACCGCCACCTGTTACTCGGCGAAATCTTCGGCACGGTCAACTGGGTCTTGCAGCACTTCGCGCAGGACCCGCAATGGCGGTTGGAAGGGCAACTCGGTTTCCTGGCGATCCTGCACACCTGGACTCAGCGTCTGAAGTTGCACTTCCATCTTCACTGTATCGTGCCTGGCGGCGTGTGGAGGGCCGACTCGAAAGAGTGGGTTCCTTGCCGCGGCAAATGGCTCTTTCGTAAAGACTCCATGGCCGACGCCTTTCGCAACCGGTTCCTTCAGCGCCTGCGTTCTTTTCGTCAGCGCGGCAAACTGCGGTACATCGGTCGCGCCGCGCCACTGGCCGACGCTGCCGCCTGGGACCGGTGGCTGCTCGACCTCGCCGGCCAGACCTGGATCGTCTTCCCGAAACCCACGCCCGACGATCCGACCCAGGCGCTGGACTACGTCGCCCGCTACACGCACAAGGTTGCCATCGGCGACAGCCGCATCAAGGCCATCCGGGACGGCCGGGTCACCTATTCCTGGCTCGACCGCCGGGAAAACAACGCCGAGAAGACCGAAACCCTTCCCGCGGCGCTCTTCACCCGCCGCTTCCTGGCCCATATCCTCCCGGACGGCTTCCACAAGATCCGCTATTTCGGCTGGATGGCGGCCCTTCACCGCAAAGCCATCCTCGCCGCCATCCGTGAAGCGATCCACGCTGCCCCACCGCCACCGCCCGCCAAAGAGTCTCTCGCCGAGCGCATTCTACGCCGCATGGGCGTGGATATCACGCTGTGTCCGCACTGTGGCAAAGGTCATCTGCAAAAGACCGACCGGCTCATCCCGCTTGGCCGAGGGCAATCGCCATGAGCATGTTCTGGCCGACGACAAACCTGCTTCCAGAAAGGCCGCACCCCACGGTCCGGCGGCGCTCTGTCCGAACATGGCAAATCA
>CAIPEB010000158.1 GCA_903863885.1 uncultured Planctomycetaceae bacterium
AACGGCGAGTTCCTCGGCTACACCTGGATGGCGCTGCCTTTCACCGACCCCACGACGGGCGATCCTCCCACCGGCGACCAGAGTTGGACCTGTTTCCTGAGCGCCGCGAACTACAAGGGGCCGATGGCCTATTATATCCCGGAGACATGGAGCAAGATCGGCAAGCTATTCAATTATCCGTTCATCTACGGGCGCGGACTCGATGCACGCCCCGGCAATATGGGCGGCGGCGCCATGGAGATCAACACCGTGCCCCGCTTCGACAGCCAGGACTCGAAAGGCACTTGTTATTCCAAGATCCCGAAACTGCAATTCCCGGTGGACGCCGATGGCCGGGCCATCCTCGTCCAGGACGTGACCTACTACTCGAAGGCCGCCTTGTACGACGCCTTCAAGGCCTGGCGCGACGGCGGTCCGGCCTGCTCTGGACGATTCGATGAAAAGGCCACCTGGAAACCCAAGCTGACCACGCGGACGACTCGCTTCGATCAGGGCGGCAAAGTGATGGCCGGGGTGGAGCGATCCTTCGACACGAGGATCTTTGAGGACAACGTCTGGGGCCTGCAGTGGGTCGCCAACGACCTCAGCCCCAAGGGCCTTTTCCCGCAGTACTACAAACATGTCGGCGATGAACGCGTGGCGGTCCCGGCCGCGGACGTCCCGGCCGAGACGCAGTTGCACCAGCAGGAGTTCAAGCTGGCCGCGCCGGGAGTGCCTTACACCTCGCCCACCGTGGGCGCCTGGGCGAAGCCCGGCCCCAAACTCGGCCCGTTCACGGCCAAACTCGTTGATGGCTCGGTGGTCACCTATGCGTGGTATCGCTTCGTGGATCAGCCGTCCTTCCAACAATACACCTGGAGCGAAGAGAAGAAGGCGAAACTGCAGGCGTTCGTCGAGAAGCTCCACGCGAACTGGCCTATTGATCGCGACTACATGGCTCCGCCCAGCCACGGGAAGCTCGCGACCCTCGATCCGGCCCTGCTGGTGACGCCGCCCGCCGGATTGGAGATCGGCTACGTTCCCATCGTCACACATCAGGCCAGGCAGTGATATCGGATGAAACCATGAACCTCGAATCACCGCCATCACCGGAATTGCCGCCGGCGCGGCGTGTCCGCGGTTCACCTTCGGCAGGCCGGGTAAGTCCGCCGGCAGCAAGCTCAACATCGCCCTCATCAGCTCCAGCGGAGAACGGCCGCCTGTTCGCGACCGGTTGCACCAGAAGAAAGAACTTTGCGGATTACAACTAATGAAAACCTCTCTTCTCACTCTCGCCTTCGTCGCCCTCTTCTCCGCGCCGCTTCCGGCTTTGGCTGCCGGCGAGAACCAGCCATTGACGATACCCGACTTCACCAAGGGGGAGGCCATTCCTGCGAAAGCAAAGCACGATTGGAACCTCGGCCCCACGGGGCTGCGCGGCTGGATGTTCTGCGACAAACTGGTGACCACCGATGCGCGGCAGATTGCCATTACCAAGGTGGAGAAGGGGTCTCCCGCCGATGGCGTCTTCCACGTCGGCGACGTCATCCTTGGAGTCGGCGGAAAGCCGTTTTCCTGCGACCCGCGCACCGAGTTCGGCAAGGCAATCACGGCCGCCGAATCGGAGGCGGGCGGAGGCAAGCTGACGGTGACCCGCTGGCTGGCGGGCAAGTCGGAAGAAGTTGTCATCACACTCCCGGTTCTCGGCAGCTACAGCGCCACGGCGCCATTCGACTGCCCGAAATCGAAACGCATTCTTGAGCAAGGGTGCAAGGCGGTCGCCGAACGAGTGGCGAAATCCTCGCATCAAGAGGATCCCATCGTCCGTTCGCTCAATGCGCTCGCGTTGCTGGCCAGCGGAGATCCTGCCTGGCTCCCGCTGGTCAAGAAAGAAGCCCAGTGGGCGGCGGACTTCTCGTCCGGCTCGATGCAGACTTGGCACTACGGCTACGTCATGATCCTGCTCGCCGAGTACGCGCTGGCGACCGGCGACCAGTCCGTCATGCCGGGCCTGCGGCGTCTCGCGCTCGAGGCGGCAAATGGCCAGAGCGCGGTCGGTTCGTGGGGCCACGGATTCGCGAGACCCGACGGCCGCCTCGGCGGCTACGGGATGATGAATTCTCCGGGAGTGCCGCTGACCATTTCATTGGTGCTGGCTCGGGAGGCCGGTGTGAAAGACCCCGAGTTGGACCGCGCCATCGAACTCAGCGCCCGGCTGTTGCGGTTCTACATCGGCAAAGGGGCGATTCCCTATGGCGACCATCACCCGTGGATTGAGACCCACGAAGACAACGGCAAGTGCGGGATGACCGCCGTCCTGTTCAACCTGCTGGGCGAGGCGAAAGGCGCGGAGTTCTTCTCGCGCATGAGCGTCGCCTCCCATGGACCGGAGCGCGACACGGGACACACCGGCAATTTCTTCAACATCCTTTGGGCGATGCCCGGCGTCGCCCAGTCCGGACCGCATGCGACGGGGGCGTGGATGCAGGAGTTCGGCGCCTGGTATTTCGATCTCGCGCGGCGCTGGGACGGCACGTTCCTCCACCAAGGCCCGCCTGAGCCGGACCACGACAGCTACGGCGGTTGGGACTGCACCGGCGTCTACCTGCTGGCCTACGCGATGCCGCTGAAGAGGATTTATCTCACCGGCAAACGCCCCGGAGTCACCCCGCAACTCGATGCCGCTGCGGCGCAAGCACTCATCCTCGATGGCCGCGGCTGGGACAACAAGGACCGCCACAGCGCCTACGACAAACTCAGCGCGGAGCAGCTATTGGAGGGCCTCGGCAGTTGGTCGCCGGTGGTTCGTGAGCGGGCCGCCATGGCGCTGGGCCGCCGCAAGGAGGTCTCCATTCCACCTCTGCTGAAAATGCTGGAGTCTCCCGCGCTGTATTCCCGTTACGGTGCCTGTCAGGCCCTGATTGCCCTGCGCGGGCGTGGAGCGCCGGCCATTGAGGCACTGCGGAAAGCACTGGCAGAACAAGATCTCTGGCTGCGCATCAAGGCGGCTGAGGCGCTGGCAGCCATTGGTGCTCCCGCCATGCAGACGGTTCCCCAACTCCTCGAGCTGCTGGCTCAGGTGAATCCGCAGAGCGATCCGCGCGGCATGCAGCAGCGGTATCTGTCCTTCGCCCTCTTCGATGGTGGCGGGATGCTGAGCCGGTCGCTTGAAGGCGTGGATCGCGAGGCGCTTTACGAGGCCGTGCGGGCCGGGCTAAAGAACCAGGACGGTCGCGCCCGGGGCAGCATTGGCTCGGTCTATCGCAATCTCTCCTTCGAAGACATCAAGCCGTTGTTGCCCGCCATCTATCAGGCGATCATCGAACCGGCTCCGAGCGGCGAGATGTTTGCCGATTCGATTCGCGTGGAGGGGCTGCGCCTTCTGGCCAAACATCATATCGAGGAAGGAATCAGCGCCTGCGTGAAATACACCCGCGACCAGAATCCCTGGGCCAGCGAACATCGAACGCCGGAGTTGATGAAGATCCTCCTCAGCTACGGGACCCACGCCAAGTCGGTCATTCCGGAACTGACCCGGATTGCCCATTACTTCGAAAATGAGGAAGAGGACTTTCCCAAGAACCTGATGCTCATGAAGGCCAAGTGCGTCCGCGAAACGATTGTTGCGATCGAAGCCTCGACGGACACCCCGGAACTCAACCGCCTCCAATAGCATGAAATGCGAAGTCACACGCGTAGCGCCCATGACCTCAATGATCTCAACGATGGCAAGAGTCGTATCCAGTTTTATAACAGGATGTGTGTTTCTGGTCGGGATCGCGTCCGGCGCAGACCGGATTGACCGGCACTCGCTGGTCACCCGGCACAACATCGAGTGGAACGAAGCCGCCGGGCCAATCCCCTTGGGCAATGGCGAGTTCTGCTTCAACGCCGACGGAACCGGCTTGCAGACATTCGCTGGCAATTCGATGTCTCACTGGGGCTGGCATTCGTTTCCGCTGCCGGAAGGCGAGAAACCGGACAGGGTTCCCGCAACCGGCACCATGATGCAGGGGCGGGTCAAAGGCGGGGACTCTATCGGAACATCCGGTCCTCTCAGGCATTGGATGTTTGACAATCCGCATATCATGAATCTCGGGCGGATCCGCTTGTGCCGGACCAATGGAGCGGAACTCGCGCCGGCCGAGATCGCCGGACTCACCCGAACGTTGGACTTATGGTCGGGCGAGCACACCTCGGTCTATCGGATCGACGGCGAACCGGTGCGTGTCGCGACATGCGTGCATCCTTCGCAGGATGCGGTGGCGGTGCGGATTGAATCGCCACTCATCGCGCGGGGTGTCCTGCATGTGGTGTTGGATTTCCCTTATCCCGCATTGTCAAACGACGCCTGGGTTGGCGATTTCAAGCGGACTGAAGGCCACGATACCGCGATGACGCGGCACGGCGAACGACGGGCTGATTTCCGGCGTGTGGCTGACAGCGCGACTTATTCGGCGAGCCTCGAATGGTCGATGGGCGCTACGCTAACCGTCGCGAATGACAGTCTCCATCGCTTTGTGCTGGCGGCGAAGGATGCGGACCGGCTTCAATTCGTCTGCGCTTTTGCTCCGGGGATGCTTCCCGGCGAGCTTCCCGGGACAGACAAAGCGTTTGCGGATGCGGCCAGTCATTGGAAATCGTTCTGGAGCACCGGCGGAGCCATTGATCTTTCGGCGAGCAAGGATCCGCGCTGGATGGAGCTTGAGCGGCGCATCGTGTTGTCGCAATACCTCATGGCGGCACAGTCAGCCGGCAGTTGGCCACCGGCGGAGACGGGATTGATGGGACTCGACCCGTGGCGCAGCCAGTTTCACATGGAGATGGTTTGGTGGCATCTTGCGCACAATGGGCTGTGGGACCGCTGGGACATGGCGGACAAGGCGCTTGGTTGTTATCAGCAGTTTGCTCCGGTGGCACGCCAGCTGGCGACCCAACTCGGATACAAGGGCCTCAAGTGGCCAAAATCCGTCGGCCCGGAAGGCCGGTCGGCACCGTGGGAGGGCAACCAGGTCCTGCTATGGAAACAGCCGCACCCGGTTTTTCTAGCAGAACTGGAGTATCGTTTGCGCCCGACGCGGGCGACATTGGAAAAGTGGGCCGACGTCATCGATGGCACGGCCGAAAACATGGCGGATTATCCCACGAAGGATGAGAACACAGGAATCTACTCGCTCAAGCCGGTGATGCCGCCGAGCGAGCAGGGCATCACGCGCGACGCGGTGTTTGACCTCGCATACTGGCGATGGGGTCTCGACAAGGCACAAGAGTGGCGGGAGCGGATGGGTTTGCCGCGCAAACCGCGCTGGGATGAGGTGCGCAATCATCTTGCCCCACTTCCGGTGGTGGACGGTGTTTTTGTTCACTCGGCGGAGTGGCATGATACCTACACGAAGCGCGCCTACGAACATCCGGATCCGGTTGGCGTTTTTGGAATGCTGCCTCCGACACAGGGGGTTGACCGCGAAATCGCCCATCGGACCTTGAAAAAAGTCTGGGAGACATGGAACTGGAATAACACGTGGGGTTGGGATTGTCCGTGGCTTGCCATGGCTGCCGCGCGTGTCGGCGAACCGAGAATTGCGGTCGAGGCCTTGTTGAAGGACAGTCATCGCAATCAGTTCGACCAACGCGGTGTCAACACCGGCGGACCCTGCCCGTATCTGCCTGGAAACGGCGGTCTGCTCTATGCGGTTGCGATGATGGCTGCCGGATGGGACGGTGCCCCTGCCCGGCACGCCCCGGGCTTTCCGGACGACGGGTCATGGGTGGTGAAATGGGAAGGGTTGAAGACCGCGCCATGACCAGGGGATTGCAGGAGTTACCAACCTGCGCGTCTCCGTCCTCTTCGCGCGCGACATGGGCGAAGAACCAGTCGCAGCCTTCGCAACCTGTCAATACGTCCCTGAGACCAGTACCTGCGATATGACCGCACCGGCCTGAGCCAGTTTGGAAAACTATTTCCGGTGCTGTGTCGTCTGTAATGTGCAGGCGCAGTCCCTGTCGCTCTTTCCCTTTCGGTTGCAGGCAATCAAGGAGCATCTCCATGCGACGTGCTTTGGCAGTAGCGTTGCTGGCCGTGGGCCTCTCGATCACGTTGGCCGACGTAGCCCTGGCCCGGATCAAGCTGATTACCCTCCCTGTTCGGGAGCGGGTCGAAATCCAATTGGACAATCCCAACGCCACCTTGGTCGAAGAGGAGCGGATCGTCCCCTTGGTCAAGGGAGACAACCAGGTCGATTTCTCCTGGGCCAATACCCAGATCGACCCCAATACCATCGTCTTCCGAGTGATCCCCCATGTCGAAACAGCAGGCGGAAAGCCCAAGGAGTCGGCCAAGCCCGAGGCCGGACCGCTGGACGTGAAGGTGCTCTCCGTGAGCTACCCGCCCAACGAGGCCGCTCTCGTCTGGCAGGTCGCCTCCAGCGATTCCGGATCCGCCCGAGTGCGGATCAGTTACCTCTTGGGCAACCTGACCAAGAGTTTCAATTACCGGGCGGTTGCCTCGAACGACGAGACGACGCTGACGCTTTCCGAATACATCCGCATCCAGAACCTCGCCAACGAGTCGTTTGGTTCCACGGGACTGTGGGCGGGCTTCGGTCCCCGGTTCTTGAAGCCCATCGGCATCAATGAAACGAAGGAGATGCTCATTGAGAAGTATCAGCAGGTGCCAGTCAGGAAGACCTACACCGCTGACCCTCAGCAGTATGGCTATCTCGACCGCCCGCAGAACAAGCTCCTCGTGCCGATGCATTACGTCTTGAAGAACGACCAAGTGAGCCAACTAGGCCGGGCACCCTTGCAGTACGGAAAGGTGCGGATCTTCCAGGAGGACCGGCACGGCGGCACGGCATTCCTGGGGGAGGATTGGGGCAAGTTCACGCCGCTGGATGACGAGATGCGGCTCTACGTGGGCACGGCCCAGGACGTGGTGGTCAAGCGGACCATCGACCGAAACGAGCAAAAGCAGGTGGCGGGGAACCTCTACAACCGAGAAGTCGTGGTCAAGTACGAGATCGAGAACTTCAAGGAAAAGGCGGTCACGCTCGACATCTCCGAGAACATCCGGGCTTTGCGGAACGAGGTGGCCGGGGACACGGGCCGGGATGTGCAGTGGGAATTGGGCAAAGGAACCACTCTGCCGGGCCAGCCCGACGAGGAGAAGAGCACCTTCGAGCAGGTGGTGTTCCACGTCGATCTTCCGGCCCGAGGAGCCGATCAGAAAGCGGTCAAGGTGGTCCACAAGCTCGACGTGCTCATCAAGAACGAATGGTAACGATCTCGGCCCCTCAACCCTTCCACCGCATAATGAGAACTATCATGAAGAGCCTCTTGTCCATAATCCTCGTGCTGGGCCTGACTGCGAGCAGCTGGGCCCAGGGCACCACGCAGAGCAACGTCGATCTTTCCACGGTGCCCTCTCGGGACACGGTGCAACTTACGATTTACAACTCTGAAGACCTCACCTTGGTCCGGGAAACCCGGAAAGTGAGCTTCAAGAAGGGCGTCAATCCCCTGCAATTCAGTTGGGCCAATACGCTCATCGATCCGACCTCGGTGCGGCTGCGATTTGTGACCAGCCCTGAGAAGCTGGAGTTGCTCGACACGACCTTCCCCCACGCCAAGCCTCAGATGCTCTACTGGAACGTCCAAAGCGAGGTGGACGGAGAGGCGACCGTCGAGATCACCTACTTCACCAGCGGCATCAGTTGGTCGGCGGATTACGTCTGCGTTGCCAACCTCGACGAGACGGAAATGAGCTTCGAGGGCTTTGTTCGGGTTTCCAACAACTCGGGCGAGGAATATGAAGATGCCCAGGTTCGTCTCGTGGTTGGAAAGATCAACTTGGTCGAGAAGATTGCCCAGTTGGCGAGCATCAAGCCGGAAGACGTAGCGAAATTGGAGGAGGGCAAACGGGACCGGCTTGAGAAGCAAGTTCTGGAACGAGCGATGGTGCCACAAGCATCAGGGGCTGCCGCAGCGGACTTCGCGCCGGCCGCCGAGAAGCCCAAGGAAATCATCAAGGAGGGCCTGAGCGAATATTTCATATACACCATCGAAGGCACGGAGACCATCCCGAACGGCTGGTCCAAACGGATGCGGAGTTTCGAGGGCCAGACGGTTCCCTTCAAGGTCCACTATCGTTACCGGGTGCCAGAGTACGGCGATCAACTCGTCCGCATGTATCTACTGACCAACGACAAGGAATCGAAGCTCGGCACCACCCCGTTGCCGGATGGGATGGTGCGGGTCTTTCGTCACAACGGTCGGGATGGACTCTCCTTCCTGGTGGGCCAGCAGATCAAGTATGTCCCGATTGGCGATAAGATCGAGTTGAACCTGGGGCCAGACCCCGAGGTGATCTTCGAGTTGGTGAAGCTGAAGACCTGGCGGGACAACCTTTGGATGCAGATCCAGGGGGCCGGTGCCTTCAAGCGAGCGGATGAACCGGGCGCCGAGATCGAGGTCAACAGCGCCGTGGTCGGATGGGACGACCACACGCTCTTTGCCCAGCGAATCCGCAATTACACGCAAAAGTCCATCGAGGTCGAGATCCGCCGTGCCCTGCCCGGTCATGTAGTCTTCCGTAGCAGTCTGGCTGCCAGGAGTCACGACTACCAGACGATTGAGTACGTAGCGACGGTGAAGCCGGGCCAGAAAGCGGACTTGCTCTACGAGGTGCTTCAGCACCAGGGCCGCAACGCCAAGCAGGACAATGTCACGGTCGAGCACATCGACAAATAGCCGCCGTCTGACTGACCGCTTCCGCTCGTGGAGCTTCTTCGTTCAGGCCGAAAGGACCTTCAGCGTCAACGATCTTGGCAGAAAGCTGCGGACGGTGATTTCGAGAATTGACGATGAACTTCGCCGGGGCGAGGGTTGCCGGGATCGCAGGTACGTGGGCAATGGAAGCGAGTTTAAGTCCGGGCCGCTGGGATAGAGCGGCGACCGATTTTTCCCAAGGCCGTCGGGGTTGGGATGCCTGCCGCCCATTATTGCAGATCGACGATTGGCGAGTCCAATGTCTTGAGCGGTCGGTCCGATCGCTCGCTGTATCTCTTCGCCTGACTGCTGTCCACGACACCAGAACCGGAAACCAGAGCCCGGCGCATCATCCAGCGACAACCGTTGTCCACCAAAACAGCTCCGCAGGCGTAAATCGAATCTTCGGCATCGTGGTACGAACCTACCTCGCCATGCCGGTTCTCAGCTATCGCGATTGTTGTACCGCGCCAGACTGTCATGATCCAACCTTCCCATCCGCACGTCATCCCCATCACGCACCTGCGCAATCGCCCAGGCATCACCTGCCAGCACGTCGCCATCGCCGACGGACCGATCGTCGTGCAGCGGCACAAACGCCGGGACGTGGTTCTTGTGCCGCTGCGGGAATCGACGGTTCTCAGACAGATGGAAGCGAAGAGTCGGGCGGGCGCAACCGTTGACGAGGTGGGCCAAATCGCCGTACATAGCCAAACGCGATTGAAGATTGTCCGTCCCGAAGGGACAGCTCTATCGAAGCCCGGGGTGGAGCCAAGGCGAGTTCTGCGAGCCTTGACGCAACCCCGGGAAGTAAAGACCACGTTTCAATTCGGGAGTCCTGAAGGGACGGCGCTAGGGCCGCCACGTTGTGGCTACCTATCGTTTGTTCCGTGTACCCTGGGCTGCGACCACGCTCGCGATGCTCGCGTTGCCTTGCGCAGGGCTTTGCTAGGCCTAGAACCAGCGAAGGCCTTGTGAAGTTTCTT